>CAZSGL010000038.1:0-16383 GCA_964606265.1 uncultured Anaerolinea sp.
GGAATGCATCGGTCGGATATACAAACTCAAGTTTTCCATCCTGCCATTGGGTCATAATGAAGGACTTGTTGATCGGAAGACCACGTGCGTCCCAATAGAAATCGCCGAGGATGGTTTTTACCGGATCGGCTTCAGTGCGGGCAGAGAGCCAATCGCGCAGCACGGTGTTGTCTGTGGATTCAGTAGCACGGACAGCCTGTTCGATTCCCTGGCATAAAGCGAAGGGGATGGCTTCGTCTTCGCCACCTGCAGCACCGTATTTCGCCTGGAATGCATCGAGGAACATTTGATTTGTAAATTCAACACCGTTCAACACACCAGTGAAATTGGCCAGTTCGTGCCATGAAGCCTGGATCGTAACGCCATTTGCTGCGGTTCCAAGAGCTTCAGCAAATTCTTTTTGTCCACCCTGGCTCATGAAAATGCCTTTGGGGTTGTAGCCAACCTGCTGTAAAGCACGAATCAGGTTAATGGCTTCATCGGCGGAGGTAACGGGGGCAAAGAGGTAATCTGCATTGGCGGCCTTTAACTTAGCGGCAAGCGTTGTCCAATCGGAATAACCTTCTGGCCACTGCTCTTCGAATACTACTTCAGCATTCAATTTAGAGAGTTCGCCTGGGGCAAGGCTGACTGTTTTCTCAGATCCATCGTTATTCTGGAAGGTGACATCATCGCCGCGTAAACCAGCAATTAATGCATTGGCATAGAAATCATCTGCCCATGCCAAAGCAATGGTCTTGGGCTGTTGGTCAGCAGGGATCAAGTCTTTGATCATCATTACAGGTGAAGCACCAATGTATTCTGCAGCATTTGGCTGGAAATAAACCAGGTACTCGAAACCACGTTCATAGACTCTCAAAGCAGCTGCGGAAGGGATGGGGTGTAGGACCTTAGCCTGCTCAGTGATAGCTGAAGCGGGGAAAGTCAGTTTGCTGGAGAAGGTACCAAAGATGAGGTCGACTTTGTCTACATTGATGAATCTTTCCATCTGTGCAAGGGTGGTATCGACATCGGACTGGTTGTCGCTGACGACTAATTCAACAGGACGACCAAGCAAACCGCCGCCTTCATTGATCAGGTCAACACAAAGCTGATAACCATCACGGTGTTTTGTTCCGGTAATCGAGAACTCGCCAGTCAAAGGAAGTGATGTGCCGATTTTGATGGGAGCAGCTTCGGTGACAACGGGGGCTTCTGTAACCACAACAGGGGCTTCAGTAACAACTGGGGCTGCGGTTGGGGCAACAGTGGGCTTTGCACAGGCGCTCAGCGCAAGGGCAGCGATCATCAGGATCGCGATAAGCAAAAACATGCTTTTTTTCATTACTATTCTCCTCTTAGATTATTCTGAATGGTTCTCAAGACTCTTGTGATCCTCAAATTTCGGTTTTGAATTTTGGATTTTTGCTATTCCACCTCCTCGGTCATTTTTTTGGAATGGCATTTTTAATCAGCCAGGATTGACGATGATTAATCATGATTTCCATTTAGATTTCCCATTTTCTGAGAAATGATCTGGGATGTGCTTATCAGTTTTTTGCTGTACTTTTCAATATCTTCAAGGGGGAAACGTTGAATTGGGACTGAAATACTGATTGCTGCAATAGGGTAATTAAAACGATCAAAGATCGGTGCGCCAACGCAACGCCCACCTAACTCGTTTTCCTGTTCATCAATGGAAAACCCACGTTGATTGATTAAGGCAATTTCTTTTAGAAATGCATTCGGATCTGTAATCGTAAAAGGAGTAACGGGATAAAAGACAAAACGACTGAGCAATCCTTGTCGTTCTGTTTCCGGGAGAAACGAAATTATCGCTTTGCCAAGCGCGGTACTATGAAGCGATCCCCGTCTTCCCAATTCAGAACGAATCCCTAATGCATGGTCGCCAAACATTCTCTCAATATAAACGACCTCATTTCCATCCCGAATCGCAAGGTTTACACTTTCACCGCACCAATCGCGAAGGCTTTCGAGAAATGGAGCAGCAACCTTACGGAGGTCTAGTTGGTCAAAAAGGACAGTCGCACGTTCAGCTAACTTTAAACCCAGCCTGTATTTTCGATTGGCTGGGTTCTGGTCTAAATAGTTATTTATTTTTAGGGTATAGATCAATCCTGATGCAGTTCCGACAGGTAAATCTACAAGTCTGGCGATTTCCGCATTTCCCAATTCTACATGACCAGCATTAAACAAGTTTAAAATATCAAGCGCACGTTGAACTGATGCAATAGTCTTACGGGCTGTAGGTCTAGAAGTCGTTTCCAATAACAATTCCTTCTACCTAAAGATGAAAACTCGAGAATGTGCGACAATGCCGAATGACGATTGATATTATCGCATGTTTTATTATCAAATACAAGTGACTAATGTCAGATTTTAAATAAAAATGCCCAGCTTTTTTGGCCGGGCAACGATGATGGATTATTATTTCATTTAGGAATAGATGTCCCCATTTCGGTAACGTGCCCAGGTGGTTTCGAACCAGGAATCGCTTTCTGGAATCGGTCGGCAAGGAATCCATTGGTGTGCCACGCTTCCATCTTTCTCGCAGATTGTCTCGAGAACTTGTTTCCTGAATGCGGGATCTTCGGGGGATATTTTCCAGTAATCATCCAGCATTTTGTGGACCTGTTGACCGTTCTCGCACAAAACAATAGAAGATCCTCTGCTTCCCACTCCACTCTCCAGAGAATACTTAATAGCATCAAGGTACACTGCATGCGCAAAGGCCAGCTGCCGTACCCGAAAAGCGTATCTGATTTGTTCATTAGCACCAACTTTGACACCATACGCCTGGATGCGATGAACCTGTTCCCAAGCTTTGGCTAATTCAGTATCAAGCAATTGAGAGTTGCGAATGTGCGCTCCGGTTTGAGACATACGGTTTTGGAGTTCTTCCAATTCCATCAGCCAGGTTTTCTCCGTATTTGTTGATGATTCAGCCCATTCAATGATCTGCTGAACTTTTACGGAAACCAGTTTTTCTACTTCATCAATAACTAGAGTATTTGTGGAATAGCGGTTTGCAATGTATTCAGCGGCCCGGAAACCGGCAACCTGACCAGCGTTCAAAGCAGATCCTCCAGGGCGGGTGACACCATGCGATCCGTTGACTTCACCGATAGGAAAGAGGTGCTTAATGTTTGTTGACTCATACCAAAGATTCCCTGCTAGTCCTCCATTATTATGCTGCGCACAGACTGCTACTTCTAGCGGCTCGGTTTTCAAATCGATCTTATGGTTTTTGTAAAGTTCAACCGCGCCTGGATTCATATGGATAAGCCGGTCAATTGGAGTGCCTTGTAGAGCCCCTGATTTTTCGAGGTAGGTAAGGGCTTCATCAGGAAGAGCTGAAAAAGAAAAGTCGGCTGGATTGGCACGATAATCCAAAAAGACTCTGCGTCCTTTGATCATGGTCTCAATATAAACAAGGATATCAATAATTGATGATCCTTCAATTGCTTTTCGCGCGTCGAAAGGCCATTGATAACCCTTGAGAAAGATCATTCCATTCATCTCTCCCTTGGTCTTGAAAAATGGCGGTAGAAATTCCTGTTCATCCGAAATACCATCGGCGTTGGTGCTGATAATCCGCGGAATAACCTGCATGTATGTCCCGGAGACATTCCACCTGAATTTAATCGATGCGAGTCCATATTGAGATTCGGGCAGGTTTGCTGCACAAGCGCCAGCCATCAACCCCAAACCGATCGCGCCAGAATGTACCGGAGGATAAACACTTGTCTTATATAATCCCCCTGGACCGCCGACCGCAAAAATCAAGTTCTCGCAAATATAAACTTCAAATTCTCCGGAGGATGTTACGGTCACAAGACCCACGATCCGAGGAGATTCTCCTTCTGTTGTAAGCAACTCTACTGCGCTACGCCCTTCGCGAATTTCAATCCTAAATCCCTTAACCTGGTCGATCAATTTCTTGCACATTTCCCTGGAAGTGTATGGACCGATTGATGTCGCGCGTTGCCGCGGATCGTGGTCAGTTTTATATCCGACAAACTGCCCATATTCATCACGAGGAAATGGAACCCCCAGGTTGACCAAATTAATAAAACTTCGGGCGGAAAGGCTTGACTCAACTAATGCAAGGTCTCCATGCATGGATCCATTGGCAAAATAGGTTTCTGCCATGGCTTTTGGAGAATCAGCCTCATCACCACAAAGAGAGAGCTTGTAGTACGTCTGCTTATCGCTCCCTGTGTTGATCGAAGTCCCCATGGAAAGACCTTCGGTGATGATCATCAAGTCCTTAATGCCGTTAATGTAAAGTTGAGCCGCTGCATTTAAACCAGCAGCGCCACTGCCGAGGACAAGAGTATGCACTTTAACAACAGGAACCGTGTAATCTTCGTTGCCATTTCTTTTTAAGGTTATGCTTTTTGCCATGGGTTTGCCCTCGGTAAGATCAGGATTAGGTCATTAATAAATTTGTGGATCAGATTTTTGCATTATATCATCCGGGTTCTCGAAACAATAAACCACAGGTTACCTCAACGATTAGTTGGATGTAAAAATTTTTAAGATTTACAAACCATTTTTGCTAATACTATATGTGCATTACAATATTCTGTAAACATCTAGTTCCCTTTGAGCAAGAACCAATTTACTTCAGCTTTTTTTAGTCGCAGATACCATTGGTTTCGGGCAGGTCGAGCTAAATCTGTTGGACACCCAAAATGTTATCTATCGCATAATTACTTCAAGGCACGCCCTGATTCTCAATTATAAGAATTAAGTGTTGATTATGTGCTTTAATTAAGGTCCATTTTACGTTTAAGGCGTTTCACATATTCATGTATGCAAGGCTTAATTTTCTGAAAACGGTCCGGAAAGGCTTTAAATATGAACGTCTTGCTTGTCACCGATGGATTTTTTCACCCTCCGCTTTTAGGCCGATTAACTTTGGACGATACACTCCGAAAAATGCATGGGTTTTCCTTTGATCACGTTAACTCATTAGAAAAAACCCCCTCCCATTTGGAAATTTATTCAGCACTGGTTCTGTATTTTCATCATAAATCAATCTCACCGATGGCACTATCTAAACTTGAAAGGTTTGTTCAGTCTGGCGGTGGAATACTGGCAATTCATGCGGCGACAGCCTCATTCAAGGAGACTTTGCCTTACTTTGATATTCTCGGCGGAAGATTTATTGGTCACGGAAAAGTTGGAAAGATCGAAGTAATCAATCAAAACAGCCAAATTTTTTCTGGCATACCAAACTTTTCAATTAGAGATGAATTGTACATTCATGAGGTAAATGACCAAGTACTTGTTCATTTTTCTGCAAAACTTGAAACAAAAGAGATACCAATTGTTTGGACACAGCTTTATGGAAAAGGCAAGGTGTGTTATGCCCTTCCTGGTCATATGACAGGGAGCATGCACAACCCTACATATAAGAAAGTGTTGCAGCGTGCTTTAGCATGGGTGTGCACTAAATGAATCAGGAAGATGTATTCCTGTTGCGCAACTGGAGGATCTATGGATAAAGTAAAACTTGCCATTATTGGTTGCGGAGAAATCGCTCAATTTACAGCCCTCTTCGGGAGATTAAGCAGACGGATTCTAATGACGGTAGCTTGTGACGTAGACGTAGAGCGAGCCAAGAGGTTTGCCAAACGATATGGCATTCCACAAACAGAACATGATTACGCTGAAGTGCTGGCATCGGATGTGGACGCAGTCTACCTGGCAGTGCCGCATAACTTGCATTTTGAGATGATTAAGGCGGCGATTGAAGCCAAAAAAGCCGTTTTTGTCGAAAAGCCTGTGACGAGAACCTATTCAGAAGGGGTGGAAATTTGTCGTTTGGTAGAACTAGCCCAAGGAAAAGTTGCAGTCAATTATCAATATCGCTATGATAGTGGGTGCTATGCTATGGTGCGCGCTGCCCAAAGTGGAAAGCTAGGAAAAATATTTGCCATACGCATTAATGTTCCGTGGCATCGCCAAGAGGACTATTTTGAAAAATCGGTTTGGCACCAGAAAATTTCCTCGGCAGGTGGCGGGACGCTGATCACCCAGGGCAGTCACTTTCTGGATATTGCATTATGGGCATTGGGCAGTCAGCCTATTTCAGCGGTCGGATATACAAAACAAAGGAAGTTCAAGAATGTTGAAGTGGAAGACCTTGCACAGGGAATTGTAGAAATGTCTGATGGTGCGTTGATACAAATTTCAACAACTATGGCGTCTGCGAGCGAGCAGGCGGCGACAATTGAAATATACGCTGAAAAGGCGAGCGCAGTTTATTCAAATAAACCCTGGCCAAATGTAAAATTTATTGGAGTAAATATCCACAAGCAACTTCCACTAATATGGGGTGTTCATGCATTGCAAAGGAGTCTGGAGGGATTTGGGAAGTGGATTCAAACCGGGGATCCCCACCTAGTCTCGGTACGAGAGTCATTATTGGCGTTGTCAGTTGTTGAAGCCATATATCGTTCAGCAAAAACAGGACAAAAAACTGTGGTCGAAAACCAACTCACACAAGATTAACCATTAATTATTAAAGGAGACAACATGGCTGGGAATAGTGGAAAACTGAGTTGGTGGACCAAAATTGGCTACGGGTTAGGCGACATCTACGGCGGAGGTTCCGGAGTAGTAGTCAGTTTTTATTATTTGATTTTTTTGACCGATGTAGTGAGAATTGCCCCAGCACTGGCAGGGACAGTGATCTTAATAAGCAAAATCTACGATAGCATTACAGATCCATTCGAAGGGCTGCTGGCTGATCGTACACGCACCCGACTTGGACGACGGCGTCCATACTTGTTAGCGGGTATCCCGTTGATATTTTTATCGTTTGTGGCACTTTTCTACCCATTCAGCATGGAATCAGAGACCACTCGTTTCGTTATGGTAATCCTTAGTTACCTGTTTTTTTCGACTGTGGTCAGTATTGTTATGCTTAATTACAACGCTTTGCATTCGGAAATTACACTTGATTATCACGAAAGATCTTCGCTCAGTTCCGTTCGTATATTTTTCTCAACAATGGCTTCAATAGTAGCAGCATTAGTGCCGCTCGAAATCGTCAAAGCATTCCCAGATGTGCATACCGGCTACATCGTAATGGGATTGGCAATGGGCGTGTTTTTTGCACTCCCATTTATCGCAACTGTTACGGCAGTTAAAGAACGCCCCGAGTTCCAAAACCCGCCCAAGCCCTTCCATTGGAAAACGGCATTTCTCGAACCATTCAAAAACCGCACATTCCTTTATACGCTCGCGATGTACTTGTTCGCCTTTGTAGCGATTGATACAGTAAGCACTATCGTAGCTTATTTTGTAAAATATTACCTTCTCCGTAGTGCTGAAGTCAGTTTTGTTAACGGTACATTACTCGTTGCACAGGTTGTTTCGCTTCCATTTTATATTGCCCTAAGCAGGCGAACCAGCAAAATTCGTGGGTATATTATCGGCTTGATCATCTGGGTAGCCGCCATGATCGTCAGCTTCCTTCTTAGCCCTACCAACGGAGCAGCCTGGGTTTATGTTTTCGCGGCAATCGTTGGTCTGGGCACTGGCGGGATAGTCGTAATGATTTATGCCATCTTCCCTGATATCCCGGATGTGGATGAACTACGCAGCGGTGAGCGGCGTGAAGGCATTTACTCGGCACTGGTGACATTTATTCGAAAATTCAGCTCTGCACTGGCGATTTTCGCGGTTTCAAATGCGATCGGTTGGGCAGGTTACGTGCGGCCAGTTCAGCAAACCATCGATGGCGCAACAAAACTGATCGATCAACCCCAGAGTGAAACATTCCTTCTCGTTCTGCGGCTTATTTTCATGCTATTTCCTATCATATTATTGGCGTTCGCGTTGTTTTTTGCGCTCAAATTCCCACTCACTCCAGACCTGCACCGCCGTTTGAACGTCTTGCTGTCTAAACAGCGTGCACATGAACCAGTGGATGAAACCGAAAAAGCAGAACTTACAAAGCAGCTTTTAGGATAAACATGACGGTACACACCCAACCTGAGTATCAGATTAAATCGTCAACCTCAGCCCCAAAAAACTATCCTGATGCTCCGGTAGCTGATACGTTTTCTGAAAAACCCTTTTTGGCTGAATACGAATCTCGCCGCCAGGCTTATTTTGCGCACATTCTTAAAAACCCAGCACCCGAAAACACCAAACCAGCCTGGTATGAAATTGCACGGCTCGCAGCAGGCGGCACAGCGCATGAAGGTATCATGCTCTCCGCGTTGGATTTTATCGATGCACGCAAAGATTGTTCAGACTTCATAATCCACGCATTCATCAGGTTATTGGAAAGTCATGAGCAAAGGGCAAGAAAAAGTCATCGAATTCCGACTCAATTGCTGTCTCCAAGTTTACTCGAACGGGCAAAACAGACCATCCTAAATTTCAAATACTTCCCTGATGAGCCAGGTCTGGATTCGCTATGCACATGGACGGAAAACCACTACATCCTATTTACATCGGCTGCGTACCTTGCCGGACAAATGTACCCTGAGAAAGTGTTCACTAACTCTGGCGAGACTGGTAGACAAAAGGTGGAGAAAAACCGTCCACGCATTTTACACTGGTTGGACATGCGATTCCGTTCTGGATTTAGTGAATGGCTCTCACATGTCTATTATGATGAAGACCTGGTTGCCCTGCTTTCTTTATATGATTTTGCCGATGAAGAAGAAATTAGAAATCGGGTAGAAACTGTCATTGACTTGATTCTGCTTGATATTGCACTAAATTCATTTAAAGGGGTCTTCGGTTCAACACATGGGCGAGCCTACGAAAATACAAAAAAGTGGGCTTCCAACGAAGGAACAACCGATACAAGTAAATTGCTGTTTGGCATGGGGATTTTTTCCGGGTTTGATAATATGTCTGGTATTGCTTTTGCACTAAGCGGGTATCGCACCCCAGCGGTAATAAATGCAATTGCTCAGAATCAGGACTTAACTTTTACTAACCGTCAACGCATGGGGCATCGCGTGCAAGATGCAAAAAAATGGGGTCTGACATACAACGATCACGATTTGGAATCAGGAATGTTGTTCTGGACAAACGAAGCCTATATCCATCCAAAAAACGCAACTCTTTCGATAAACATGTTCGACGCATTCAATTGGTGGCAAAACAGCTTCCTGGATACTTTTTCACCTTACCGTGGCTTACTCCATATATTGAAGGCATTGAAATTGCTTCCATTATTAGTAAAACTCCTTGAGCGGGATGTGTGTCGAAACATGCGACAGGAAGCTAACATCTATACTTATAAAACACCTGATTATATGCTTTCAACAGCACAGGATTATCGCAAGGGTTTTGGCGGTGACCAGCAGCATGTATGGCAGGCCACACTAGGACAAGACGCGGTTTGTTTTACAACACATCCTGCAAAAGTTGAAGGAGTAACCCCAAATTATTGGGCTGGGAATGGTTTACTCCCGCGCGCTGCTCAATATAAGAACGTTTCGATTACTGTTTACAATATCAAAAAAATTCCAGCGTTGTATGTGCCCATCAAACACTTTTACACCCATGCCTGGCTGCCTAAAGATAATTACGATGAGGTGATCGAACGCAACGGCTGGATTTTCGCACGAAAGGGTGAAGGCTATTTAGCGCTCTTATCGCAAAATCCATACTTCTGGAATGGTGAAAATGCCAAGTCGGATGAAATCGAATTCCGGAAAAACCCTGAAGATTTTGAACGGGAAGTGATCGCGATTGGTAAACAAAACATTTGGATTTGCCAGATGGGTCGAAAGGCTGAGGATGGCGAGTTTCACGAATTCGTTGAGAGGATATCTTTGGTAGATGTCACCTTTAATGGATTAAATGTCCATTTTCGATCACCTGGCATAGGAGAAATGCAATTCGGTTGGAATCAAGCTTTACGAGTAAATGGAGTGGAAATTTCACTGGATAACTACCCGCGATATGATAATCCCTTTGTTCAAGCGGAATTTGATCCATTAGAAATCAATGTTACAGGTTATGGTCATCAACTTCATCTAAATTGGCAAACTGGAGAAGAATTCATCTCGTAAAGAAGCTCAATGGGAGTTGTGAATCTTCAATTGGCAATGATGAAGAATCCTAGCTATAAACGGAGAGAAACGGTCCCTTGGACTAACCAATATGTCAGGGTTGGCGGACGCACTCCCCGCTACTAAAACCACCTTTTCAGGTGGTTTTCTATTTGAATAGCGCAAACGCAATCTCACCTTATATATTCGGGGGCACACAAGTGAAAATTGTAAATTCAGGTAGAAACAAGCCTCCTGACACCTATAAACGATTCGAATTGTTTCCACGAAACAAAAAGAAACAACTCCCCTAAACGAATAGGGGTTGACTGCTTTTTTTGTACGGGTGTGTATTAATATCATCTCACGATAATGAGTAAATTACTACTTGCCTGTTTGGCGAATTTTTAAGCCAAAACTTGCCAATTTGGCAAGTTTTTTGGGATTTTTTAGCAACGAGTCATTAATAATCGGATATACAATTAATAATATATGCGGGAGCAGATGTGATGCTCCACAGACGCAATCTTCGCAATGAAGTTTTAGGAATCAGATACCTTTTTATCTCCATAAGGGGTGTCGCACAATGATTATTCTTTCTTGACTGAGATAATCATCAAATTGAGAGCATTTAATCGGTTCAGCACACCGATCAACTCAGCCTGATCTGAAAGAAAGCCACGCAAAATTGTTACATCTATATCACTTGTCTGGATCTCCATTCCAGAGAACCAATCGGACCACTGGTCCGAAATTTGACCCGTGATACGAATTTCAAAGAGGCTCGGTTTGTCCATTGGTCAGCCTAGCGCAACAATGCAAGGCTGAGGCTTTGAGCCCAGGTACGGATTGTGTTCCAATTGCGGTAGTCGCCCGGTTTCAATTTGACACTTGCCAGGAAAATACGCAACCCCAGTTTATCGGACAGTTTTTGATATTGACCCAACTCTACCCCTCCGGTAAAACTCATTGCGGAAACTGGGTTAATCTTCATCCGCATGGGATCCAGCCAACCGGGTACCATCGATTTGTATGCTTCGTTGTTGGTAGCAAGCATCATGCAAACCTGGAAGATTGCCGTAGGCATCTGCCTGAGAAAATTCGCATTGTTTTCGACAAACTTTGAGGCTTCTGGGAGCCACTTACCACTGTGAATGGCACTGCCCACAATAAAGGCCTGATATGAGCTTAGGTCGCTGACCGAATTCATTGTGCGTACATCCACCTGAGCTCCTGCTTCTGTGATGGTTTGGCCAATCGCTTCAGCAATCCCAGCAGTGGACCCGCCCTGAGTTGCATAAGTAACAAGAATTTTTTTTGACATTTTATTCTCTCCATAAGTATGATCCGAATAATTGATGTTTACTTGCGGACCGCCGAGAACGATTAGCCCCGTCCCAATGACCAGTGCACTGCCCAGTAAAATCCCTGTGGTTATAAGAAAATCGTGCCGGGACACGGATTTGGGTGCATTTTTACTCCTGGGGTGAAAGCTTGAATAATTGGCGGACAATAGAATCCCAGGCAAAATCTCTCAAGAAAATCGCCAACCTTACTGAAAAGTCAACCCCTGCCAGGTATCGGGCCTTTGGCTTTAAGGATTCCAATGCAAGCTGGATCACTTTGGAGACCGTTTCTGGCCCAGGTTCCTGCCCACGCATTCCATCTGAGACTTGCTGATACTTACAGTAAAGCGGTATGTATGGTGAAGCGGAATTCGATAGAATTTCATCTCCATATGTGTGGACAGTTTGATCAAAATTGGTTTTGATCGCCCCCGGTTCAATCAGGATAACCTGAATATTGAAAGGCTGTAATTCCCATCTCAGGGCATCGCTCAGCGCTTCCAAGGCAAATTTGGATGCCGCATAAGAACCGTTTACCGGAGTGACCATTTTGCCAGCAATTGAACTGATATTAATGATCCTCCCGGACTTCTGGTTCCGCATATGCGGAACGACCGCGCGAGTCATGCGCGTGACGCCAAAAAAATTGACATCAAACATTTGTTGGATTTGTTTATCTGACAATTCCTCAACCGGTCCAATTTGAGCATATCCGGCATTATTTACCAGGGCATCGATCCTGCCAAAACGCTGGATTACTAAATTAACCGCGGTCAGGACCGATAAAGGATTTGTTACGTCCAGCGGTAGTTTTAATGCAACATCCAAGTCGTTCATTGCGTTTACATTCCTGGCTGTGGCCACAACGGTGTATCCTGCCAGGGTCAACCGCTGGGCGAGATCGCGCCCGATTCCTGTCGAGCAACCGGTTATAAGTACAACTTGTGACATTTTTAATTCCTTTCTCTCACTGATCGCAATCGATCAGGTGATTACTAAGATGCGCGGACCTGGTTAGGCTGCGTGACCAGAAAGTTAGGCCGGATCACTTTGCTTCCCATTAATGGACCGTCCCAATTGGAAAAGCCGGAGCGCATACAGGATCATCCAGGCAATCGAGAGCAGCCCGCCTGGCATAGCAAAAGCTGTTGCCATGTCTTTTATCCCAGGTGCAAACGTGACCAGGACAATATAGAGCATAATAAAAGCGCTTCCAATAATTCCCAGATAGGAAGTTGTTTTATTGAAAACCTTCCCGCTTAACATGGCCAATGACATAATCAACCCCGCAATATTGGGGATTAGAAACCCAATAAACACTCCCAAGCTGCCATGTGCTCCCCGTGCCAGCATGGCTTCCCCGGCTGAGGCAAACAATAATTTCTGAGACTCCGTGGTCGCACCGGCATATTTATTGCCCAATTCAAGCATGGGTAGGGCAGTGTTGGTTGTGACAAAGATTGTTGTCCCCACCAGAAAGATGATCAGGGCCAGCTGGGCATAGGCGTTACCAGTCTTTCGATGGGCGGCGTAAAGCGCAAAATAGGTGGGGATCAAGAGCAGCTGATTGAAAATGTTTAGCAGGTCGAGATTATAAAGTCCAAGCAGTGGGAACTTTTGAAATTGCGCAAACCTGTCAACGGCTGTTTGTGGTAGAGCGGACAAATTGCCGCCGGTGATCGAGCCGATAACCACATCAAGCACAATCCCGATCAACGCCAGGATGGTGAAGACACCCCCCATTGTGCAGATGGTCCGCCATTGGGCTTCAGTATCTTCATTCTTCATCGTTTTATCTAGTTTGAAAGTGGACATGTTTTTTCTCCTGTTCATCCTGTGATTTTTAAAGTGTGCGACTCAACTGGAATAGTTTTAGCGCAACCAGAACCTCCCAAACAAGGCTTAACATTCCACCTATCATCGCAAGGGTCATTACTACCCCCTGAAGTGCTGGCACAAAAGAGGCGCAGACTTCAAAGATAAGCATGAATGAAAATCCGATAAAGCCGACGTAAATATTTGCTTTGCTGAAAATCTTTCCTCGCAACATAACAACAGAAACCAGCAGGCTCGCAGACTCCGAAAGAAAGAAGGCAATGAAGGTGCCAGGTGAGTGACTTTGACCGACGGATAACATTGCCTGCCCGGCTGCTGCCAATATCGATCTATACCCCTCTGACGTTGCCAGCGTAAATTGGTTACTGATATCCAGCATGGCAAAAGCCCGATTGGTTGCATAGAAGACCGCAACCCCAATGAAAGAAACAATCATTGCAAGCGCGGCAAGTGATTGACTTGATTTCCGGTGGGCGATATAGAGTGTAAGAAAAATCGGGACATCGAGTGCATAGAAAAGGATATTCAATAGCCCCAGATCACGAAGTCCCATGAACGGATTATTTTGAAAGAGTGTGAACCAATCGAAAACTGTACTTTTGGACGTGTTACCCCCAGGCAGAAAGGTGATGCCAACCTCGACCAGCCCTACCAGCACAGTACCCAGGGCTGCTATGCCGCCTATTGTGTAAAGATCCCTCCATGAGGAATTAGAGGTTTCTGTGTTTGTCTCACCGCCTTTTATGGTTTGCAATTGTGTGGTCATTTTTTTCCTTTTGTGTGATTTTTTCTCATACACAATATAGGTCTTTAGGCGCAAACCGTCACTGTACCAAGGGGGTGTATTTTTATGGAATGACAAAATGAGAGGAAGTGTACTTTAGTACACCTCCTCTCAAATTAAGTCGAATTGGGGCTGTGAGTTTCTATTCGTCTACGGAAAGCAACCCTTGATCACGCGCACGAGCGACTGCCTGTGTACGACTGTTGACACTCAGCTTACCGTATATATTAGAAGTGTGCTTCTTCACCGCGCTCAGTGTGATGACTAACTTTTCCGCAATCGCCTGGTTCGAATTACCTGCGGCGATGAGGTGCAGGACCTCCAATTCGCGGTTCGTCAAGGTTGCGATAAGTACCTCATTTTCGTTAATTGTATGCGTTGAAGTCGGTACATTTATGGATTTTTGTTTGACATGGGGTCCTACAGGGGTTGATGGCAACTTCGGAAACGCGGTAAGGACCTTCGGTATATAATCCGCGCGAACCATTCCCGAAGGGATTGATCTGGCGATAGAGATTAATGCATTTTCAATGGGTGAGCCTTCCTCGATAAAAATGCTAATGAAACCTTCCGGCTCGGCTAACTCCAGAGTTTGTTTCACATCAGCTAGGGCGTTTTTGTCATCACCAAGCGCAGAGAATAATTGGCTACGAATAAGCAGTGTTTCGAGGGCAACAGGGATATGGCGGCATTGGAGTTCACCTGCAAGTACAAGTGTTGCGACCTCAATTGCCCGCTTTATACTTTCTTTATCAGGTTTTTTCCGTGCCTGGTATAGAAGCACGCGTAAAGCACTGTTAAATAACAACCCAACCGTGTGCGGAACATTAGAATCGGGGGCAATATCAGGGAAACCAAAACCACCTTCAAAGTTGAACCCTTCAGGTTTGAGAATATTTTGAGCCGCTGCAACGCGGTCAAACGCGAGGTGAACACGGACCTGCTGAGAAATGACCACCTCGCGGATCATTGCAGGGGGGATCACGCCTGCGAGATCATTGGCCTTTTGCATTTCTGCAGCAGCGCGCTCCCAGTCGCCCTCAGTTTGAGCTATTTTGGATAATAAAGCATAGTGGAAAATTTCTGGATCACTAAATCCACTTTTTCCGCTCGCCTGAACAGAGCGGAGTGATAATTCCCGGGCAAGATCAAGTTGATGCCAATGGTAATAAACATGACAGAGTTCACCATAAAAGGTGGCGCTAAAGGGGGTTTTTCTTCCTGAGTATTCCACCCGGGCGATACCTTCAGATGAGAATTCGAAAGTATGGCGAAGTCGACCTCGCAGCAACTCCATTCGACCCAGCCCGGAAATGGCAAGTGTTTCAAAGGTGAAATCTCCCATAGCCCTGGCATTTCGAACGATCAATTGAAACGTCTCGGCGGCGTGGTCATAGTCAAGCATTTGTTCGTACGCGGTTGCCAGGTTCACATAAACCCAGCTCCGCATCAGGATGTCCGATTCAGGTAGAATTTGCAAAGCCTGGTTGCCTAAATCGCGACTCTCTGCCGGTTTCCCCTGTACACTGCTCAATTTAGCCTGCAATGCCAGCCATTCCCCCACAAGGGAAGGATCAGGTTTGTGTGAATCAAGTGTGGAAAAGAATTGGTTCATGCGCTCAAGATACGGCGCAGCCGCGGATAATTCCCCCCGGATTAAACTCAACCAGGAAAATGCCATATTGAGGCGGGGACTTTTCTCAAGGTATTCCGGGGGAACAGCCCTCAGCCAGCGTTCAACTGTCTTCACCTTGGCTTGAAGGATCATTGAAAGGGCTATGTTTTCAACCAATCGAACAATGTTGGAAAATTCTTTTGCAGCCAGGGAATGCTCAATGGCTTCATCCAGCATCCCTGCCTGTTCATACCAGGCCGAGGCGCTACGATGAAGCTTAAAAATGGTGTTTTCAGAAACCTCTCTTTGAAGACGTGCCCTGAGTAAATCCGCAAAAAGGTGGTGATAACGATACCAGTTACCCTCATCGTCTAATGAGACGATGAACAGGTTTGCGTGGCTCAAAGACTGAAGCATGCCTTGAGCGTTTTCACAACCGGTGACAGCTTCACATAGCTCGGCATTTAAACGACCAAGGATGGAAGTTTCCAAGAGGAACCTGCGCATCGCGGTATTTTGCTTCTTAAAAACCTCTTCGACCAGGTACTCGGCGATGTAGACGTGGCTACCGGTAAAAGCTTTTATAAAACCGGTAATGTCCCTTCGCCCCTGCATCGAGAGGGCAGCCAATTGCAAACCAGCGATCCACCCCTCAGTTCGCGTTTCGAGAGCCGCGACATCTTCTGCCGAAAGATTCAATCCCATCACCTGATTGAGAAATGCAGCCGCCTCATCGTTAGTGAAGCGCAGGTCCTTTGCACGTATTTC
>CAZSGL010000039.1:0-16005 GCA_964606265.1 uncultured Anaerolinea sp.
CGGTCATCAATGGGCTCACGGATTACAATCACCCCACCCAGGTGGTATGTGACGTACTGACGATGATCGAGCACGCCCCGGTTGGCAGGAAGTTGGAAGACCTCAATGTCACCTTTATTGGTGATGCCACCAATGTGCTTTCGTCGTTGATGTTGATTTGCACCAGATTGGGCATGCATTTCACGCACGCTGCCCCCAGGAAATACCAGGCGCCTGCCCAGTGGCAGCAATGGTCAAAGGACAATTGTGCTCTTTCCGGCGGAAGCCTTACAGTAACCGAGGATCCTATTGAGGCAGTTAAAAATGCTGACTTTGTGTACACAGACCTGTGGTGGTGGGTCGGGCAGGAGGCAGAGATCCCCGAAAGGGAGGCCGCCTTCATGCCGCGCTATCAGGTAAACAGCACCCTGTTAAACCAGGCTCCTGCTCACTGTAAGTTCATGCACTGCCTGCCTGCCTCACGTGGTGTTGAAGCCACTGACGAAGTAATGGATTCACCCCGATCCGTGATCTTTGACCAGGCAGAAAACCGCTTGCATACTGAAAAAGGCCTGCTAGTCTGGCTGGTCTATCCCCGCTTGAAGCGCCCTTCACCGAAAGTGATCGAGGATCACGCGACCCGCGTTGGAGATTTTATTCATTCCCGCTGGGGTAAGCAGGATTAATAAAGCTGAAAATTGCACCCTTGAGTGGAGGAAACGTGCCGCACCTTCTTGAGTCAACCCCTCGCGAAGATGGGTTCCATATGCCCGCCGAGTTTGAACTTCACGCCGGTAGTTGGATGTTGTGGCCGGAACGCCCGGACAACTGGCGTAATGATGCCAAACCAGCCCAGTCCACTTTCGCTTCCGTCGCAGCAGCCATCAGCCAGTTTGAGCCGGTCACCATGGGCGTTTCTCCTGCCCAGATCCATAACGCCCGCCGGGCTCTGCCTGAAGGTGTGCGCGTGGTCGAGCTTGCCTCCAACGACTCCTGGATGCGCGATTGTGGACCTACTTTTGTTGCCAATGGAAAGGAAATCCGCGCGGTGGATTGGATCTTTAATGCCTGGGGCGGTTTGAATGGCGGTCTCTACTCCCCATGGGATTCTGACGATCTGGTGGCAGCCAGGGTGGCGGAATTTGCAGGAGTGGATCGTTACCGCGCGCCGTTGGTTCTGGAGGGAGGTTCGATCCACACAGACGGGCAAGGCACATTACTGACGACTGAAGAATGCCTGCTTAATCTCAACCGCAATCCCCAATTGACCAGGGATCAAATTGAAACTCACTTGCGCAATTATCTGAACGTTGAAAAGATCATCTGGTTGAAGCGTGGCGTTTTCAACGATGAAACCAGCGGTCATGTCGATAACATCTGCTGCTTTATCCGCCCCGGTGTGGTCGCGCTTTCCTGGACGGAAGATAAGCATGATCCTCAATACGAGATTTCGCAGGAATGCTTCAATATTCTTAAGTCTGCAACGGATACGCGAGGGAGAACGATTGAAGTCCACAAAATCCACCAACCCGATCCGATCACGATAACCAAAATTGAGAGCCAGGGTGTGAAGTTACAGGAAGGAACACTTCTGCGTGAAGAGGGTACCCGCCTGGCAGGATCTTACATAAACTTTTACTTTGTTAACGGCGGCATCATCGTCCCCGTTTTCAATGATCCACACGATTCCCCTGCTATTGCAGCTCTGGCGCAGTTACTGCCGGAGCGCAGGGTGGTTGGCGTTCCCGCCAGGGAGATACTGCTGGGTGGCGGCAACATCCACTGCTTCACCAAACAACAACCTTTAGCATCATAGACTGTCTATAATCTCCAATACACTATGACGAGGATAAAGCTAATGTCGAGAAAAGTGTTTGTAAAGTACAAAACTGAATCATTCCATCGTAAAAGTGATAAAATCCTTTAATCATGGATGAATCCCCGCGAGATTTTGAATCCAGCCATATTAATACCGACCGCCGGCGCAGAAGGCGCAGGCTTTTGGTACCTACTGGCAAAACCGAACGCGCGCTTTACCTGAATGAGATCGCCAAACGCCTTAACCCCAACCTGGACTTTTTCCTCTTCTCGTTCCTCTCCGGTTTGGTTATCGGCATAGCCATTCTCCTGGATAATCCCGCCATTTACATACTCGCCGCCCTGCTTTCACCGTTCATGGCGCCAGTCGTCGCCCTGGGGTTCTCCGCTTCAGTCGGATCCATACGCTTCTTTACGCAATCAGTTGGCAGCCTGCTCTTGGGCTCCGCCATTGTCTTCTTCTGCGGTATGCTTAGCGGTTGGATCTCACGGCTCTTTAACAATCTCACAACCGGGCAAACCCGATTTTTCACCACCTTTTCAGTACCCGGCTTCCTCTTATTGATTATTGGAGCTGCACTCGCCATTTACCTCACCGTGCGTGTGCCCAAGCAGCGCTCCCTGGTAGCCAGTGTGGCATTAGCCTACGGCATCTACATTCCGGTAGGCGTGGCAGGTTTCGGTCTTACCAGCAAGGTGGCAGGGTTGTTCCCCGAAGCTCTTAATGTTGCCGGCGTGCACCTCTTCTCGGTGCTTTTGATTGGCGCCCTGGTATTGATCCTGCTTAAATTACGACCTTTTACCTTTTTTGGTTACCTGCTCACGGCCATCCTCCTGGGGGTTGGAGTCTATACACTCATCGTCACCAGTGCTCTCGGAACTGCCCTGCAAAAGCAGGTGCAGCCGTTCATCAACGCAACCCAGACGGCCAAACCTCAATCCTCAACGCTAATTGCTTTCACCAACCTTACTGAAACTCCACAACCTGTTAATGCCGCAACAGCCACACCAACCATCGAGACCATTCCCACCAACACTTTACCTCCCACGCGCACACCCACGATTACCATCACACCCAAACCAACACCTGTTTGGGCGAAGGTTTTCTTTAATAGCGCGGATTATTCAGGTGTGATTGTGCGCAAGCAACCTGCCGGGGAATACCTCTCCAGTCTGTTGAACGAAGCGGTCGTGCAAGTATTGCCGGACACTCAAATGGTAGGCAACACCGTATGGGCACATATCATTCTTGAAGATGGACGCGAAGGCTGGGTAATTCGAAACCTGTTGATTACCGCCACCCCTGTCCCCGGGTGGTAAACCCCGATAGACCATAATACAAACTTTTCACGGAGTAAACCATGACGATTCATTTTGGCACAGACGGTTGGCGCGCAGTAATCTCAGACACATTCACTTTTTCAAACCTCAGGCAGCTTTCGCAAGCTATCGCGGATGCTGTGGGATCGGATAAATGGATGAACGGAACGGTTTTGCAAAACACACCAGACCCACATAAGATGGTGGTTGGGTTTGATACACGTTTTCTCTCAGATCGCTACGCCACTGATGTTGCCAGGGTGCTGGCAGCCAATGGATACACCGTTTACCTGGCGCAGGCTGATGCCCCCACCCCTGTGATATCGCATGCCGTACGCAACCTCAACGCCATTGCCGGGGTCATGATCACGGCTTCACATAACGCCCCGCGCTATAACGGCGTCAAGTTGAAGTCCGCGTACGGTGGATCTGCATTGCCGGAACAATGCCGCCGTGTGGAAGTTTACTTGAATGATAACGAGCAGCTAGGGCGCGGTCCCAACCTCATGGATTACGACCAGGCACGCGCAGCAAACAAGATCATCCGCTTCAATCCCATCCCGGCTTACTACGATCATGTGCGCACCTTGATCGATTTTGACGCCATCGCCGAAAATCCTCAGCGTTTTGTCATTGATTCCATGTATGGCTCCGGTCGCGGTGTCATCCGCGGGATCCTGCAAGGGTCAGGCTGCGAAATCATCGAGATCCGCGGGGAAATGAATCCCGGGTTTGGCGGAGTCCATCCGGAACCAATTGCGCGCTACCTCTCCCCGCTTGCAGGAGCAATTGGTGCCGGCATGGGTAATTTTGGCATCGCCACGGATGGAGATGCCGACCGCATCGGTGCGATGGATGAAAAGGGGAACTTCGTTGATCCGCACAAGATCATGGCACTGGCGATCAAACACCTGGTGGAAAAACGCAAACTTACAGGCTCCATTGTTCGAACAGTCAGCACAACACGCATGATAGACCGCCTGGCAACAAAATATGGATTAACCCTGCACGAAACCCCCGTCGGTTTCAACCATATTTCCGATTACATGATGAAAGAAAATGTACTAATCGGCGGAGAAGAATCAGGTGGAATTTCCTTCAAGGGGCACATCCCGGAGGGAGATGGACCCATCATGGGATTGTTGATTGTCGAAATGGTGGCTGCATCCGGAACCTCGTTGTACGAAATGGTGGAAGAGCTGCAGCGCGAGGTTGGTCCAGTGTTTTATGAGCGCACTGACCTGCGGCTTAAACACCCTGTCGCCAAGGATGCATTGGTGAAGAAACTGGCCCAGGAACCTCCTACCCAGATTGGTGGTGAATCAATCTCACAGGTATCCACAATTGATGGGGTCAAGTACATCCTCGCGGATGATTCCTGGCTGCTAATTCGTCCGTCAGGCACGGAACCAGTCTTGCGGGTTTACGCTGAAGGACGCACCATTGAGATGGTAAAAGCCTTGCTGCAATACGGTGAAACCGTAGCCGCTAGCGCTGTCTAATCCGTTAAAAAATAAATACTCCGGGATTCCGTTCAAAAAGGATCCCGGAGTATTGTTTATAAGTGTTCTAGTGGGAAGAAAGGCGCAGTTTACGGCTCAAAAGGATGACTGCCACAAGTACAATTGCCAATCCTGCCATCATGGGTAAGCCCACTTCATCTGCAAAACCAGAGGTTGGCAACGCTGTTGAGGTTGGTGCGGGTGTTCCTACACCCCCGGAGCCAGCCATTTGCGTTTGAAGGGCTGAAACAGTCGCCAACTCCGCAGCAGAAAGGCCTGTTCCGGTTCCAGGTGTGCTGGCTTGCACCACCACGACTGGCGTTTTAGTTGGAAGGACAGGCGCTGCAGTTGGAGCCACAGTAGTTTTGGCAAGCAAGGTAGCCTGCTGCGCTTGAACCGCTGCTGTGGCAGCCATGGCTGTGGCAGTGTTTGCCGCATTGATTTGGGCAGCCTGCTCTTGTTGGGCAGCCTGTTGATTTGCCAATAAGCCTGGTCCAAGTAAGAGGAGCAGGATCAAAGAAAGGAGGAAAATCGCTCCAACAACGGCAATCGCGATTACAAAGTTGCGATTGGAGGGTCTTCTTTCTGGTTCTGGCGGAATTTCTCCACCCAGGTCGTCCTGGTCAAATTGATCCTCTTCAAAATTAGTTAATGCCATTTTCTCCTCCTTGGTCGGTTTTCCCGAGATACTTATTTTCGAGATCGATTAGTTCTAAATTGGTTAACGGGATAACCGCTTTCTCATTATTTAAGAATTTAACACCCACTGCGGTAGCTCGTATGCGGTTGGGTAGTGTGGACATCCCGTCCATCTTCTTTATTACCATTGCCAATTGTCCATTGAAAGGTGGAGTATGAACCCTGGCAAGTTGACCAGGGGCAACTTCAACAATAGTGCGGTATGCATCCCCATCTGCCGGCAGGGAAATGATCATTTCGGGCCTTTCACCGGTCCATCTATCCCATTTGACTGCATTGATCGAGACTTCTCGTCCTGCATTGGTGGTGATCAGCTTTTTGGCGTATTCGTTAATGCCGGACTTTGCGAATCCCTCTATCGCAATAATCGGGAAGGTTATCTTTTCTGCTTGATCGATCAAATCCGGGCTCATTGTGCCAAGGATCAATCCCCCCAGGGGAAGGTTGCCGGCTTGTTCAAGCACCTGGGCGTTGGAACAATACCCAGCGCAAACCACCATACCACGGGCGGTCATGCCAAGACTTGATGATTCCAATTCTGATTCAACCTGTTCAGTGTCAATTTGCAGCGGACCAAACCCAACCCTGGCGTTACCCCACGCTCCCTGGATTAAAACACCATTTGCCTCAATCACAGCACCGCGATCTTTTATTACCTCAACCACGGTTCCGCTGAAACCTGCACTAACATTGATCTTATTTGTCGCCGTTTCTACCAGGATTTGCCCTCCCCGCGTGGCCAGGACCTTGCCAGCCTTGGGTGAGCGGATTATCTTTGAAAACATACCGCCGGTTTCAGCCAGGATATCATTTTTGTCCACCTGATCACCGACCTTGCGGTTGATCAATTTCTCAGCCTGCACCGGGTTGGTCAACCCAAGTGATCTCATCACATCTACATAATGGAACTGGGAGGGTATTTCTGCCTCAGCAATCACTTCGGAGGTCGTCACTTTTTGCCCAACCCGCACTAATACCGTACCAGCAAAAGGAAGGATCCTCTTGCGGCGGATTTGGATCAGAGGGTGGGTCTGGACGATCGAGGCGTTCATTTTTTCTCCTGAAACTAGTGTTGCAATAAACGTACCAGATTACCCACCAAGCATAAACATCCAGCGTTTGTATTGTTCCCGCCGTAAGCTCTCCGTTTTTGCAAGACGAAGTGGCCTCCCCCTGGCGTCCAAAACAATTCCACAGATTCCACCGCGCACTTTAATCGGTTCCTCTGAGTTGATCAATCCTTCCACAAAAGTCCGACGAGAGTAACTCAATGATAAGGTTCCCGTTTCTCCAGACGGTAGTGGCAATGTGGCGATTGAACCTTGTTTAACTTCCAGATCCATATAATTACCTGTTTTATAAGTCAAATGAGCATTGAGGATTGGCGTTCCCTCTGAGGTGCGACTTTCGATAGTCAACACTGTAGCCAGATTGGTGAACGCAGTGGTTTCCAACACCTGAACCGGAAGGACAGGGTTTAGGCTGGAAATCGCTCCCAGAACAGGAAGCAAACCATGTTTATCAAGGATCAATGGAAAAATGCCTGTCGGCTGAATTCCATCCAGTAAGGTGAGAAGGATTTGTTGAGGGGTGGCGGCGCGTGTAATTGCCGCCCCACCAACAAAGATCGGCTCAAATAATGAAGTCACCAGGTTCCCCTGTTTTATCATCTCTTTTAGGCAATACTCAAGGATGGCGCGTGCAACCGCCAACTCAATTACCAATCCATTTTCGTCAACAGGGATACTCCCCGGATAAAGGGTTTTCTGCCACAGGAATTCCTTGACTTCGTTCAAAGTGATTTTCTCAGTTAGCCATTTAGAGATATCATCAATGTTGATTTTTGATAGAGCGGCTTCAAGTCCTTCTCCCATCCCCATTGGAAATATATTGAGGCTGTTCCTGGTAGTGTTCGCTGTAGATATGATGGTGTGACCTGAGCCCAGGTCAATCCCCAACACTCCCTTTGCAGGATCATACAACTTACCCAGAAAGCGAATCATTCGTTGATAATTCAAACTGGAGATCGAGGGAGTCTCACTACAAATAGGTGCAATTCGGTTTAACCCAGTTAATCGTTTCATCCAAGTCCGCAGAACCATTTGTGAAAGATCTTCGCTGCTTTTTCTAAGATCTTCTACTTCAAGTTTCGGACGGATGTTCTCCGTGACTGTCACTTTGGCGTGTTTATCCAAGATTTCGAGCACTGTTTTCGCGACAATTCGGTTACCGCAGAACAAAATTTCAGGTCGCTTGTCAGAAGGTATGGTCGAGAGAGCAAGCGCGATCATCTGTGCAACCCGGACAATTGACCGCGTAGCTCCCCTGTTGGTTCCGCCAGCAAATAAGATGATATCTGGACGTCCATTGACTAGACTGGCCATCTGCACTTGTGCAGAGCGTCGATCATTGACGCCAAAACTATCCATTAAAATGCTGTAAGTGGTTCCCGCCAGATGATTGGCACTTTCCAGGGACACTTCATTGAGTAATCCAAAAGTAGCAATTTTGACGGGTGGTCCACCTGAAGCAGTTACGATAAGTCTATCAACCCCTTCACCATTGGGTTGTGCGGGGAAAATCAAGTTCCCTTCATGATCAAGCAGGATTCTGCCAGTTACCAACTGCAACTGTGAAATCGCTGCAAGAATTCCCTCACCGATATCATAAAACGGTTCTTTCTGGGTTGAAGGAACTGTTCCTCCAGCAATAAAATGATATATGCCCTCTACCACGTCAAATAAAAACGCGCGAGTATTTTCTGAACCGATCTCGATTCCCAACACTGAACTGGAGTCGTTCTGCTGAAGTGTCATGGGCACCTGTTAACCAATGAAGCCTTTGATGGTTTGTAAAAGGAAATCTGACCGTTCGATCAAAGCAGTCGCAGCTGCCGTCAATACTCCTGCAAAAACTGCTCCAAGTGTGATTGCAATAAATATCCTGCCAATCCATGCGAAGATCGCGATAATAATGGTCCTCTTCTCCCCAGATTTTCCCGTTGTTTTCGCATGAAAATGGAAATAAGCCAGAGTAGTTAATGTGCCAAGAAGAAAGAAGGCACCTTCTATATATGCAACAAATATGGAGTTACCGGTGATTGGAGTAAATTGATTTATAGCACCCTTCACCTGTCCGAATAAAGTACCTAAAACTGATCCACCAATCGCGATTGCAGCTCCTGCTCCTACCAGGTAAGCCATTGGGATATTTCCAATCCGTGAAAAACGTGGTGACAGCTTGGTTAACAGCATGCCGGATAGGACCAGGGGTATCAGGGACAATTGAGCCCCGGCAGCAATGGGGACAATCAAGCGAGAGATGATCACCTGAAAGAACAAAACAACTGTAAAATAGCCCGCGCTAACTCCAATAAAGAGTGCCATGACAAACCGGAACGCCGCGTGATCGCCCAAAAAGTAACTGAAGACCATGATGGTTAAAATAAAACTAAATAATATCCAAATTAAATCCAAGCCCGAAGTGGTCATTTTATTGTTTGTCCCCAAATTCCACCGGTTTCACCATGCTCACAAAACCTCCCAACAATATTAAACCTGCCATTAGGACAGAGAGCATTTGAAGTGAAGATAGGTGACCGGTTGCATCTCCTGGTGTTTGTAAAATACGTTCGTAGACAAGACTCCCGGGCATCCCTGAGATCAGTCCAGCTATTTGACCACTTTGGTAGTAAGGTTGTATCAAAGGGGCAGCTTGAGCGCTGGTAACCATTAGTAATGGAGTTGCAGCTATTTGAGGTTGAATCTGCTCAATCCAAATACGAGCATTTTCTGAATCATCTGAAATTACTATCACTGCTCCAAAATCCTTCAACGAATTCACTGAATTTAACAATGGATGGGTGGATGTTGCGGTTAATTCTGCAGTGAGAGGAACAGCCATTGAGAATTCACCGTTGAGTGATTGGACTGCGATTGCGCCACCTGGTAGATAACCCAAATCAACAACCTTCTCAAAAACCGGATAATTAGGGACTGCCACCAACCCTTTGGTGATCTGTGCAGAAAGTAAAGCAGTATCGACTGGATTAGTCGAAATCAACGCAATC
Source organism: uncultured Anaerolinea sp. (assembly GCA_964606265.1). Taxonomy (GTDB): domain Bacteria; phylum Chloroflexota; class Anaerolineae; order Anaerolineales; family Anaerolineaceae; genus UBA6107. The sequence goes on from CAZSGL010000039.1 coordinate 9,388, forward strand.
GCAAGGTTACGCCGCATGAGGTGCTCGATCAATGGTTGTGAACTCCACCGGATCTCACCCGCCAGTCCAGCTTCAAAATCTCCTGCTAACAAAACGGGTTTATCAACAGGAAGGCTATTAATTTGGTCGAATGTGTGAACCACTTCTTCAGGGAAAAGCGCTGGTTGAAGGCCGTAGTCAATAAATGCCGTACCACCTAATATCGCAACTACTAGAAAGACCAGCGCAAGGAATGCTCGCCACAGTACATGTTCCTTTACCTGAACAGTCCTTGAATCCTCTTCAATGGTTCCCTCAACATTAGCAGCCATTATTGAGAGTAGTGATGCATTGGCTTTTTGCCTTTCGGTAACTTTTAATCCACCACCAAGGTCAGAAGGTTTTCCTGGCGTCCGCGGTATTTTTCCACCTGCTACAACTTCCAACGCTTCGAGAATATCGCTTGATTTCTCGGTGGTTATGGGTTCAGAGGGTATCGCTGGCAACTCAACTGCTTTAATCGGACGCATTGCCTCCAACCAGACTGGCAAATTTGCTTTTTCCGGTTTAGACAATTTGTCATCCAAAACCGGTCTTACTATCGCTGGTTTTGGCTTCGGCTCTGGTTCTGGCTCATCCACAGGTTGTTTATCGTTTAGCCAATCGGGAAGTTCGTCTGGCATGAACGGTTCTGATGAATCGGTTTCTTCAGCTGCGTCTTCCTGTGTAATTACCTGTGATGGAATAGGAGTGTCAATTATGGATTCTTCAACGCTTGAAGTAAACATCGGCTCGATTGAAACCACCTCACTGATTGGTTCTTCACTTTCAAGGAAAACCGGGGGTGGCGCAGGTTCAATTTCTTCCGGGGCAATCAATCCCTCGTAACTATCGGGCAATACGATTTCCTCAGACACAACCTGAGATGTTAATTCTTCAAAAACCTGCGATATCTGATCCTTTGATTCCGATTCGGTAGGGATTAAGGCAATAGAATCGATAATCTCAGGTTCATATTCTTTGGGAGTTACATTAGATACGCCTTGTAAAGCAGTGGGATCTTTTTCCTCGACCGTTTTAAACCAACGGGCGACATTATTTTCTCTGTCATCTGCTCCCATTGAGGTTTCTTCAGCTTCACCAACAACTGGTAAGCCCACTCCAAAAACAGGTTTTTTCAATCCTTCAATATCAACATCACTTTCATCTTCAATCGATGATGTGACTGATACCTCCTCTTCTGCAGAGGCGGAAAAATCTTCACTTTCGGTAACATCCTCCTGAATGCTGACTGGCTGCCAGGATTTCAGGCTTTCCAACCAGTCGCTTTCTCCCTCACGAGGGATATCGGTCTCACTTTCAGGTGCAGGCGGAACCTGTTCTACTACTTCAAAACCAGAATCAACTGACGGTGATTCTTCAGGAGTTATCGACTGTTCGATATCTTCTCCAATTGAACTCAGCCAATCGGGAATACCACCAAGTGTTTTTTTTTGCTTCTTCAACAACTCTTCTTCAGAACTTAGTTGCGCGCGTTCAGCGGCTTCGCGCACCCTGATGCGTGCTAACCATTCAGGGATATCTTCCGAAGGGGTTACATCCTCAATATTTGGAGGGGGTTCATCGTTCAGAATAGTGTTACCGCCTTCCAGATCTTCACTCATTCCACTCAACCAGTCATCTTTGCTGCCGGCTGATGGAACATCCGGATGTAATTCAGCACTGCAAAACCAACAACGGCTGTCACTCGGGTCATTCAATCTGGTACAAATTGGGCAGGTGATTTTATCCATAATCAATTTTCGTATGGGCGATCAGCCCCAATAAGAATTCGGATGCCTGTTGCCAGGCTGCCGAGTGCCACACCCAGTAAAATACCGCGCGCACCAGCCGTTGGAATCAATTGCAAACCAGAGAGCAAGTTACGCAGTACAGGTATATTGTCAGTAAACGATAGTAGCCCGCTATTGAGGATCAGAAAAACGATTACAGTGAAGAAAAAAATAATCCCCATCCAATTACGCTGCCTCTGCAATAATTTTAGGCTGGCAAAAGTAAGGGTAATAGCCAGTAATGCCATCAGACTACTTTCAATTGGAGTCTGGATGGAGGTTACAACTCTTTGAAACGCTGGGTTTGTTGGTCCAAGAAAAAATCCCGTGATTAAGGTGAGGAGGAAAGCAATGATAACGACCAGGCTTTGCCATTGCTTTAAGCCTTCCACTTTAACCCGTGACCAATGAATTCCAAAAATGAGATAGAGAATGGCAACCAGACCTGCAACACCGCTGAGGATAACCGCCCAATCCAGCATTGGGGTACGAATTGCAGTTAGCGCAGGGTTGGGAATGAAATATCCAGCGAGGATAACCAGAGCAGTAAGGATGGCAACGATAAGGGCAACGGGTGATCTCATAAAAGCCCGATCACTTTCAACAACGCACCTGCCACTAAAGCAATACCAATTACAACGCGGAAGATGTCTTCAACCCTAAGGCTGGCTTGATGGGCTGGATTTGTAGAAAGGTAAGCCGGCAAGGCGTACAACTCCTCCCCAATCAACGTATCCTGAGTGGCTGCATAGAAAATCGCCTGCGCTGATATCGAATCGCTGGCGGTGATTGCCACCCTGGCTTTATCGAGAGTCTCACAGAGTAAGCCAGCCTCAGTGCCAAAATTACCGACCAGAATATTTCCATTTACACCACTGTTTTCTATAGCTCGCATCGTGCCGGCAGCGTAAGCGAATGGCGTTGCTCCAGGCATGCTTGCATGATTGGGATCATAAAACGCCTGTGTGTTCGTCTCGATCGAGATTTTTTTTAGCGTGTCCTGGCTTAGTATCAAAAGGCTGCCAGAACCGGATGTGGCAATTGGCGGTAAATCACTGGTGGAAGTTAGTTGTCCAATACGGTGTAATGTGCTCAGTCCAATCAAAGCCGAGGTATTAGACGGATCGGTCATTTGCGCGCTGCCCAGAGAAACATGCAGGCGAGAGCCATCCTCCACAGCCATTCCGATGGCGCGCTTCAAGCGGTTGATGGCTTCAATTTTCCGAAATGCCGGCGGATACTTAACCCTGAACTTCTTCGAAGAGAAAGTGATGATCAGGGCTGAGAAAACTACAACAAGTGCCAATCCCAGGTACAATTCCAGACTATTCATCACACTTTCCCCGTTCTCAAAAATGAGGCGAAGGATCTGCTCGCCAGCGGATCCTCTAGTGTTTCAGCAAACGCTCGAACAGAAGAGCGACTCTTGTTATCCATTAATATTGAAATACCTAGAAGTGATTGCGAAAGAATCATTTTTACCGGACCAACTCCTTCAAGCATGGTGAGAGCTAACCCTGATAGATGTCGTTGTTGCAGGGTTTGTGCCCATTTTTCCCAGTAATCCAGATTTGCCATTGAATTAAAGTATAGCATATGGATATATTGAGAGATTCGGGTAAATCAAAACTCCCAGAGTGTGCTCCCCACTGGAGAGACCGCATATCGCGCAATGTCGTTTTCCATGCCGTCTGGAGAGCTCCAAAACGAACTTACCTGTGAAGAATAACATCCTGCCGCCCTTTGCCATTGCAGTAGGTCTTCTCCAATGAGGTGAAATTCACACTTTTTCACCCCTTCAGGTAAGCGCAATTCTTTTATCGATTGAAGCGCGCCAGCATAAGGGTAATCGGGGTAGAAAAACTTCGGATTCGGATATGAACTTGCTATCTCCCGAATGAGCAGATGATCAATATGTGTGCCAACGCCTAAGGGAATTACCAGCGTATCCTGAACCGCGAGGTACTGTTCAATATATTGCGTGATCGAATCAATGAGGTCGGTTTCCCTTTCACGTTCAGGTTTGAATAAGTCTCGCTTATTTCTTACCAACGGTTCACCAGTTCGGGGGTACCGGCGGTAAATACAATCCGGGAATCCGAAATGCCTCCAATTCACAGAAAGCAACCTACACGCAGCGATATCTTCAACCCGCCTGATCAGATATGGGTTGTTTGCTTGTCCCCAACGGCGGTGTAAAATGCGTGAAAAGGGAGTTAATCCTTCCAACGGTGGATCTGCTGTAAAGTACGACCAAACCTCGACCTCTTGTCCTTGAGATACTTGTTGCGCAATAATCCCCCCACAGGAAAAGATGGCATCGTCCAAATGCGGAGAAAAGTACACGGTTTTCATTGTTCAATCATAGTGGATTTCATTGATATTTGATCAATACAATTGCAGATCGTTGACTGCTGATTTCTTGCGCATGTGATCCCAAACAAAGCCAATAAGGATTACGGTTGCCAACAGGACGCAATAAACAATCAATAGAGTGTTGATCGGGATTGGAATGCCAATTGCCAGAACCCTGTTGAGATACCAGTTGGTAAATAAGAGCACGAACGCACTTTCCAGGAAAACAATTCTCCAGAACCAGGAGGCACGAGTTTGGCTAAGATGCTGCCATACCCAACCAATGATAAGTGCCAGCCAGGGCAGGAAGATCGCGCGATAGCGTGGATTGTCCCATTGGTCACCACCCGCGCGCGCGGAGGAGACAGCCACCCAGACCAGCATCAACAAAGTCAACCAAAGTAGCCCCCAGTTCTGATTCTTGCGCGCGTCCTTCCAAATAGCTCCTGTTCCATAAAGCAGGAAGGGGATAGCAAAATACCATCCGACAGCGCGAAAAATGGCAATACTTTTCCAAACCGGCAAGGATTGATAGACTAACGCAGCCGGCAGAACAGGCTGAATAAGACCATAAAACAATACAAAGGGAATACGCCAACGAGTTCCGATGTTTTTTAACAAAGAGGCAACCATCCCCGACTCAGTTTCTGTCAGGTAAGCATCGTAGTAAAGCGTATTTTTTAGCCATGCCCAACCAGCAATGAGACAGGCAATAAGTAAAATAGCAAATATTCCAAATTTGAGTCTTTTACGCTTTTTATCCTTTTCTCTTGTAACCCAATCCAGCATTAGAAATCCAGCTTCAACCAACAGAATCACCAATCCTGAGGGCAGTGATACCCAACATGCCAGGAGAGTAGCGAGTCCAAATAAGAGGTAAATACCAATTTTGCGTATACCCTGTTTGAACGAAACAATCGCCCAAAAAGAGATAGCACCAAGTGCAATAAGAACAGGTTCGCGCATCTGAGAACTGCCAAGGATGACCCCCTCCGGGTAAGCCGCCAACACAATTACTGCGATCAACGCAACCTTAACCCCCCACTCCAACCGAATAGCCTTCCAGCTAAAAAGCACAGCCAAACCAAAGGCAAACGCCGAAAAGAGGATCATTAACAGAGGTCTATGTACATCTGCAGAGAAAACTCGGTAAACCACCACACTGATCATCGATAGACCGCCGTACTGGTCAGCTATGTTGATTTCAGAAATATCCGCATTTTCGACTTTTTCTAGAAAAGCAATCGAATATGAGCCTTGATCCCGAATGAAAGCGTCTGAGTATGAATAACCCGCGTTTTGTACATCAGTATCAAAACCGTAATCGGGTAGAGCCAAATACAATCCAATTCCGACAGCGAGACGTATTAAAAATGCAGCTGTTGTGATCACAACAATGATTTTTCCTGGTTTGAGAAACCAAATTGAAACAGCTATCAACACCACCAGGATTAGGCTGAATAGTGAGGTGCGCCAGAACCCTGCAAGAAATTCTCCCGGGCTGAATGCAGTGAGGATTGTTCCAATCAACATACTGATTCCCAGTATCCCGAGCGTGTAAACCTTCAATTGTCTTGAGAGTTTCATATTAATCCGTCTATACTTGAAATGATCATCTGCATGCGTACCCGCCAGGAGTACTTCTCTACATCAATCAAAGCCTGGCTGGCCAATCGATGTCTCATGTCTTCATTCTGCATTAAAGCTTCGAATGCCCTCTGCATGCTCAGTATATCTTCTGAAATGTAAAAAGCCGCATTCGTCTCATTAAGCACTTCGCGTAAAACGGGCATATCGCTGGTAAGTATTACGCGTCCGGCTGCCATATATTCAAACATCTTCATCGGGCTGGAAACATTAGCTATGTTCCCACCGCTGCTGCCAGCGATTACTTTTCCATAGGGCATTAACAAGATGTCTGCTGCCATCTGGTACAGGGGCAGTTTTTCGTTTGGCACAAATCCGGTTAATTGAATATTCCTTACACTGGAATTCTCCAGTCTCGCCTGCCAATTTGCCACAACATCCGTTTTTCCACCAACCCAAATAAAATTCACCTCTGGGAACCTCTTTGCCAACTCGATAAGGCTTTCCAGTCCGCGCCCTTCATAAAAACCGCCAGAGTATACGGCAGTGTCACAATCCTCCAAACAAAGCTGAGTTCTGGCAGATGAAGTGTCAACCTTTATCTTGTATCGTTCCAGATCAACGCCATCAGGAGCGATGATGATTTCTCCTGCTCGAAATTGAAAGTGATATTCCTGCTCGAGGATATTTTTTAGTGATTGGGTGATGAGGACAATCCGTTTTATACCTCGCGATTTGAGAAACCGTGTAAACAACCACGGTCCCATTCTTCCAATAGGGCGGTCATGTACTTCAAGAATCACCGGCAGTCCCATCCACGCAGCCAGGACAGCTGCCCATAACAATCGCGTGTAAACAAGTTCCA
>CAZSGL010000040.1:0-15923 GCA_964606265.1 uncultured Anaerolinea sp.
AAGCCAGGTTGCCGTAATTGAATTCATTCAGATACAACTCCAGGATCTCATTCTTGGAGTATCGGCGCGTCATTTCAGCCGAAAGGATTATCTCCCGGGCTTTGCGCCGGTAAGAAATCTCTGTTCGTTCAGCCTCTTCCATGAACAATCCGCGCGCGAGCTGCTGGGTAATGGTCGAAGCACCTGAAACGACCTCACCGCTGGTATAGTTGGTAATGAGTGCTCTCACCAATGCGACTGCGTCGAATCCCGGATGGTTATAAAATTCCTTGTCTTCAATTGAAATCGTGGCGGCGATGACATACGGAGAGACTTCTTCAATCGGAATATAGGTTCTGCGACCGGCATTGGGGTCGATCATCTCATAGAGCAAATCTCCATTGCGGTCATAGAAACGCGTGGTTTCAAATTGTGAGGCGCGTGCCCGCATATCCTCCACACTTGGGAGTGTGGCAGCGATTGTGTAGTACTGGTAAACCAGGAAGGCGCCAGCCAGGACAATACCCATCACCATGATGAATAAGAAAGCAATGATCAATTTCAAAATACAGCCTTTTGCATCCCTTTTTTTCCCGGGTGGCGGCTGACCGGGTGAACTGGCACCACCGTCAGGCGGTGGCTGAACAGGTTTACCCGGTTTTGTGATGGATTGATAGGGCAGTGCCGTACTGGTTACTTGCGTCGCGCCAAGGTCAACCAGGTCAACTTTCCTGGGTAAGGGATCAGCCGTTCCGGGTGGAGGAGGAATATAGGCAGGAGGGGAATCAGGCATATTATTGATCACGACAGCGGGTGAATCATCCTGGGCAACTGCAGACACGACAGTAGCATCTTCAACGAAATCTGAATCGCCTAATTCTTCATTGTGCTTAACATCTCCTGCTTTGATAACGAGTGTGGTCATATCCTCAACGCGAGTAAAATGCACCTGTTCGGTCGCCCCGTCATCAGATTGCAATGGGACGGGATCATCCTTTTCTGGTTCTTCATTCTTAAGATTCTTTATTGTCATGTGACATCTCACTTGTTTTCTTTTGTTTTCATTCTAGCATAATTCATTTGACCCTGGCGAAGTCTGCCTTACAATGAAGTGATGACCATGCTCAAGAAAATCAATCAGATACTGGCTGCGGATCACAACCTCAGCAAGATCGAGCCTACTAATGATCACATCTGGCAGATCACCACTGAACCTGGCGAACCCCCTGCGTTGGGGCTTGTAAGTACTTATGGTTTGCGGGCTTTCAGCATGCGGGTGTTTCCCCGATTTCAGCATGATCGAATCTCCACTTCGGATCCCAGCACCTTTTTTGAGTTCCCCTCTGTTGTATTCAGCGCGCCCAATTTCATACACATCCTGTTTTCTCCATTCAATTTTATAGACGTTAATTTACGCATATGGGTTCCTGGTTCGCAAGTTGTGGTAGGTCAGGTAAACCTGGAACTTAAAACTAATCAGCCGGAAGTGTTGACAATGGAATGGGTGACTATGCTTTCTCCGTTCACGGGTGGATCGCCCATGTCCGCCATGGACTACAGTATCAATACAATTCTTTCCGGGAAATCACGTAACCTGGAACCGGTCTTTTTATTGACCGGCGCTCCCAGGGCCGGGCTCTCGGCTAACCCTGCATTGGGAGTGAATATTTCTCTACGCCCCGGTATTCCACGGCAATTCACCTGGGTGCTGGCATCATTGGAAAACAGGGAAATTTCTTTCTACGCTGCCAGGAAATATTCGGCCTCTCTGCTCGAGGCTGAGCAGTTGAAAATTGAAATGACCAATAAAAAACGCTCTCTTTCAATCACCACAAGGGATGAGAATGTAAACATTAAGCTACTAAAAAGCCAGAACCGTATGGAACAATTGATTTTGCCGCCATTCGGAAAATTCCAATTTGAAACCTTCGTGCAGTCGCGTTCAGTGGATCACGGGTACTCCAATTCCCATGATGCCAGTGATTCCGGTCCAAATTGGGGACTCCAGACCTCAACTGACGCCTGGCTGGCGTCCCGCATTTTACTACCAGCCCAGCCGGAGTTCATGAAAGGGGTTCTGCAGAATTTTATTGACCAACAGGCAGCAAATGGCTCCATTGACATGCTCACCTCCTGGACAGGAAAACGCACCGGAAAACTATGCACACCTCTCCTGGCAAGCCTGGCAATAGACCTGCACGAATGCCTGCCTGATGAAGAATGGCTGGCTTTGATTTATCCTTCCTTTTTAAGAAACTTACATGTTTGGTTCCAGGATCAGAATCCTGAAAATGAAAGCGGTTTCCCAAAATGGGAGCACCCGCTGCAATTAGGTTTCATGGGTCCCGGTCCTAATGAGGAGGGAGAAACTCATGACTGGTCGCTATTTGTCAGAACTGCCGAAAGTCCGGCACTGGCAGCATTACTTTACCGGGAGTGTGAAAGTTTATCGAAAATGGCAGTGATTCTCGGGCATGGGGAGGATGTGTCCTGGCTTGAGGAAAAAGCGCAGTTATTAAAGACACTGGTGCTTGATTGTTGGAATGAGAAAAACTCCCGTTTCCAGAATCGCGACACGGTAAATCACACCTCGTTAAAACCTGGAAAAGCCATCCGCTATCATCGCAACGGATCATTTCCGATCCACGATAAAAAATCATCGTCCAGTTTTACAATAATAAGAGTTAAGTTCAGGGATGGGGTTGTTAACCCATTCTCGATTGATTTGGCATTCGTTAAAGGGAAAAAAATCATCCTTAGCGAAAAAGAATTTGAATTATCTGGCAATTACGGTGTTGCTCTGCTCGAAAGAACGCTTGAAAGTATCAGTTCCATTAAAATAAGCGGTTTATTGCGGGGTGAGTCAGTGACAATTTATGAGCCGGATTTCATTTCCTTTGACCCGACGCTGATCATTCCGTTATGGGTTGGAGCAGCGACGCCTTATCAAGCCGCCAGGTTCTTTGCTCACCATCTTGATGTCATTGAAGACCCTGGTGAATTAAAAGAGCGGATCCCATCCTATTTGAAAGTGATGCTTATTGAGAGCCTGATGCGCTATAAAATGGAGGATGAAGCGACACGCATGTTTCTGACCTGGTACCTGGATAAGAGAGTGGTGCAGGAGCCGGGAATCGCAAATGGAACAAGAACGCCCATCCTCGAGGGGTATAACTTGCTGGATGACCTCATCCCCATTCATACCCTCCTCACGTTAAGCGGAATCTCCTGTTGGACGCCGAATGAGATCACGGTTGAAAATGTTAATCAACACCTGGGTCCAATTACGGTACAATATGGTCAGACAGTTCTTGAATTAAGCAGGGATACCTGGGTGATAAAACACGAGAACGGTGAGACTTCTACCATTACTCAAGCAGGGAAATACAAGATCTTCCCGGCGTAAGAAAGGAGAAAAAGTGGAAACCAAACCGATCGAAATTGCAGAAAAACCGATGATGCTTATGGCTATCGTCCAGGCGCAGGATGCCGACGTGGTGGAGGAAAAATTATGCGAAATGGAAATCTCCATTACGCGCCTGCCAAGTGTTGGGGCTTTCCTGGGAAGGAAGAACGCCACTCTGCTGATAGGACTTCCACCATCAAAGCAGGTTGAAATCATGACGGCGTTTAAAGAAAATTGCCGCCAGCGTGTAGAATACATCGCCGTACCCCTGGAGAGTGCTCCACTGCCCCTGCCTTCACCGACCCCAATCACTGTTGGTGGTGCAACAATTTTTTCTCTCGAAATTGAACATTTTGAGGAGCTATAACCATGAAAATGATCATTGCCATTGTAAATGATGACGATTCTGAACGCGTATCCAAAGCCATTACCGGCTCGGGTTTCCGTGTGACAGCAATTGCTTCCACGGGAGGTTTTTTGCGCAAAGGAAAAACAACCATGTTAAGCGGGGTGGAGGATGATCAATTGGAAAAAGCGTTGAATATTTTGCGATCCTGTTTTCCCCCGCAAGCAGCGAGTGAGGATCACCGCTGCACTATATTCGTCCTCAATGTTAGCGAGGCACACCACTTCTGAAAGAACAAACCGCCCCAATCTGGGGCGGTTTTCTTAGGCATGGTTTTCGCGGAACTCTTCGACATGATAGATTGAAATTTCCAGCACCTTGCGCCGCCATAAATCCGGCTGTGCCCCCATCTTCTGGCAAAGATGCGAGAGGAACATTTGTGGATCCGGCAATTGTGCCCACACCTGCGGCAGGAAAGTTGCACGGCGACTCCTGTCCTTGAGGATGACTCCATCAACATTTGGTCGAAGAAGTCCGGGCAGATCAGCGGAATTGTTGTACTGAAGGGGAAGCGGTGAGGTGAGGTGGGAGATTTCGATTTCTATCAGGGGTAATTCAGCTTCAGTTACTGGAGAAAAACGATAATCTTCAAGGGCTGCCTGCCGCGCATGGTCAGCAACATCTCGGTAGAGAGGCTGGAATGCTTCGAGGGTTCCGATGCAACCCCGTAGTTCTCCCGCGATGGTAAGCGTGACAAATGACGCACCGTTTTGCTGCAGGTTATGTGGAATTACCGGGTCCTGGGTTTTTTCTGCAGGTTGACCGGTTACTGCCTGTGAAATTGTCCGCCGTGCCAGATCTAGCAAGTAACGCCTTTCATCGTTGGAAAGTTGATTTTCCATCACTCCTCCAATCGTCTGTATGTTCTATTCAAGTATATCAATGGAGGAATGGCTTCACCCAATTCTGACGCTACGACTCTCCCAACAAACATTGTTGACTTCGGCATGTCATATTCATATACGATGCTGCATCCCAGGCAAGCCAATCCACCTTCCAGAACGGGGATGCCCTCAAAAATATATTTGAAATTGACTCTCTCAAATCGATCCTGGTCTTCTGTGAGTTCGCCTGCAAACCGTTCTGAGAGGGATTGTTGTTGGTCTGAGAGAATTGTGATGCCAAACCTGCCTGCCAACTGCATTAGTTGATGGGAGCGTGTACCTTTGGCAATGGTCACCGTTACCAGCGGCGGGTCGACAGAAATTGATGTGAGTGAACTTACAGTGGCTCCGTGTTTTTGCCCGCCATTTTCAGCAGTCACAATGGTCACTCCTGTAGCCCACCTGCGCATCACTTCACGTAAATCCAACATTCAATCGTCCTTAATTTGGGATTCTTTGTCCTAGTTGTTTATACTGATTTCCGCTGTTCAAGTCAAGCCAAAGCAGGAATTGCTACACGAAGATTGCAAAATTGGCACAATCCTTGCTATAATCTCCTAATATGAATGAGCCTATTGATTTCACGCCTCAATTTGACGAGAATGTGCCTGTAAGTGAAGCTGATTCTGGTACTCCCGGGCTTGCGGGAAAAATACCTCAGCAAAAGCAGAACACTTTCAGCGTTTTTGGCAGCTTGCAGTCCGTGTTTATCTATGCTTTTTTAATTGCCTCACTATTCACACTATTTACTCCCAATAATTTGTTTTCCGGCCAATCACTCAACCGCATGTTCCAGGCGTGGCAGGCGAACCCGACTTACGTAGCGCCAGCTATGGGCAACCCGGCAATAAACCCGACCGGTAGAATAGGTATTGTTGCCGGTCATTGGAAGAACGATTCCGGTTCGGTTTGCCCGAATGGGCTCCAGGAAGTGGATGTCAACCTGACTGTGGCTTCATTGGTGCAGCAAAAATTAGCCAAAGAAGGTTACCAGGTCGATCTGTTGGAAGAGTTTGATACGAGGTTGTCTCAATACCAGGCGCTGGCAGTTATTTCAATTCATAGCGATTCCTGCGATTTCATCAGCACCGATGCCACCGGATTTAAAGTGGCGGCAGCACTTGAAAGCGCCTTCCCCGAAAAAACCGACCGCCTCTCCGGCTGCCTCATTGACCGTTATTCAGCAACCACGAAGCTCACCTACCGGGCGGGCAACACCAATGATATGACCTACTACCACGCCTTCTCAGAGGTGAACACGGAAACCCCCGCAGTCATCATCGAAGTAGGTTTCTTAAACCTTGATCAACAAATACTCACACAACAACCTGATCTCATCTCAGATGGCATTGTGAATGGTTTGTTGTGCTATATTCGAAATGAAAGTATTATACCCACGGTAACCCCATGAGCGATCCGATCCAATTACAGGTAAAACTTGCCCTGGTGAATGCCAGGGTAGCACTGCAAAATAATAACCGAATGGAAGCCCGAAGGTGGGCTGCCCACGCTGCCAAACTTGCGCCAGATAGTGAAGAAGCCTGGTTGATCCTCGGGGCAGTATCAAGCCCGGCTGCCAGCCTTGCCTACATCCAAAGAGCGCTTGAAATCAATCCGCATAGTGAGCGAGCAGTCAAAGGGATGCAATGGGCGCTGCAGAGATTGCAAAGCCAACCCATTAATGTTGAACCCCCCCGCACATATTCCAAGCAGGATACCCAACCGGTTAAAATCACTGAGGCAAGACAACCTCTTAATCCGGCAATTCCAACCGCGACAGTGGCTGCCGCCCCCAGAATCCAAAAACCTGTTGAACCAATTAAACAGGAAACCAACATCGTCGACACTTTGCGGGCAGAACGACCGACAGCACCAATCCCGGTTCGAGCTCCTGCGAAAAAGGTTGTCGCGGTAAAGCCTCAGAAAAAGGTCTCCTGGGCTGCCACCGCCTTGATCGTGCTGATACTTTTGAGCGCTGCTGTAGTGGTATGGGCTGCAATGCCGGGATGGGTTGCGCTTGCCCGCAGTTCATCAGCTCCCATCCCCGCGGATGTACTCTACAAACCATCATTGACGCCTACGTTAACGAGCACCCCTACCTCCACGCCGACCCCCACACCCACAGAAACTCCAACGCCAACCGCGACCTTCACTCCGATACCAACCAACACTCCCTGGCCAACATGGACGCCAGCTCCCGCAACGGCAGTTCCCCCGCAACCGGTTGCAAGCGACATTTCTGGTCACTGGATCGATATTGATCTGGGCGCCCAAATGCTTTACGCTTACGATGGCGATACCGTGATTAATTCTTTTGTGGTTTCCACTGGAACCTCTGCACACCCCACGGTGACTGGCACTTACGCTGTTTATGTAAAATATCGCTATACCGATATGTCGGGACCTGGTTATTACCTGCCCGATGTACCTTACACCATGTATTTTTACTCCGGATACGGCATCCATGGTACCTACTGGCATAGTAATTTTGGCACTCCAATGAGCCATGGGTGCGTTAACATGCGCACCAGTGACGCTGGATGGCTGTTCGATTTTGCGGTAGTGGGTACACCGGTAATCGTTCATTACTAGACCCCGATGGCACACTCACTCGATATCAGTCAGATGTCAAGGCGCGAGTTTCTCAGACTCGGCAGCGCCTCCCTGCTATCCCTGCTCTACATCAGCAAGCCGACTTATGCATATGCGAAGAGTCTTGCGGCACAGGAAACCAGCGCATCTCTCGGGCGGGTGACCACCAACTTGGTAAACATGTACGATCAGCCATCGCTGGATGGAAAACTGCTGCGTACCCTCTGGCAGGACCTGGTACTCCCCATTACCCAGGTCACCATCAGTAACAGTGAACCTGCATACAACCGCACCTGGTACCAGTTGAATGGAGAAGGGTTCGTACATTCCGGGAGTGTGCAGCCTGTGGCGATTAACCTGAATGAAGCCATATCCTCTGCTCCGGAAAAAGGTGTCCTGGGTGAAGTGACCGTGCCCTACACTGATGCTGTTTGGAATCCACTTTTCAAAAAATTATTCGCCCACCGTTTATATTTTTCTACCACGCATTGGATCCTGGATGTACTGGTAGACGCCCAGGGACAAACCTGGTACGAACTGCTCGAAGATTTTTACCAATTCAAATATTATATAAATGCCTCTCATATGCGGGTGATCACCGAGGATGAAACAACACCTTTGTCTCCATCCGTGCCGGCAAGTGATAAACGACTCGAAGTCTGGTTGAATGACCAAATCGTGATCGCGTACGAAGGGGATAACCAGGTGCAGATGATCCGTTGTTCCGGAGGCATGAAATATTTTAATAAATATCTCACCCCCACGGGAGCATTTACCACGGATTACAAGCGTCCCTCCCGCCACATGGTGGCAGGCAGCAAGGCAGACGCCAACAGTTATGACCTGCCAGGCGTCCCCTGGGTTTGCTACATCGATGAAAAGGGCGTTTCATTCCACGGGACATTTTGGCACAATGATTTTGGTAAACCGCGCAGCCACGGTTGCATTAATTTGCCCTCTGCCGGCGCGAAGTGGGTTTACCGTTGGACACTGCCCAGTGTGCCATTCACAGATTCGACGGTGCACAAACTCCACGGCACCACAGTCCGCGTCTCAATGTAATTACTGATTTTCCATCAAGTCACCTCATTTGAAGCCCTATTCGCGTATAATTGGTTTTGAAAGGCATATTATGAGTACACGCGTACCTCTTTTTAAAGGTCTTGTAGTCGATGAAAAAGATAAGGTGGTGGGAACTGGCCTGATCGGTACCGAGCCCTGTTATATCGTTGATGACGCGGGTTTTAAACGACACATTCCCTCTGAACAGATCGACCTGGAAGTGTTGGGGAAACTTGGCGAACAAGTAAAAGGAAATGAAGAGTTTATTGCTGATCAGACGGCTAAAATGACCGGGCAGGATGACCTTTTTTCACACGCCTTAATCGAAAACCAGTTGAAAAATATGGACAAGCAGTTTTCCATCCTGTTGCAAACGGGATTACCTGAAGATTCCCGTGCTTACCTCGGTATGATGGGATTCAAAGTGGTCATCGATATTCACGGAACAATAGTGCGCATCGATCAGCCCGCCAGCCAGGCAGGTGATGAAGGTTCAGGTGATGATAATTAGCAAGCGGAGAGAAACAAGGGATGTCTGAGTTTATCCGGTCAGTAACAGAAGGTGACTTTGAATACGAGGTAGTGGCGTACTCTCAAACTATCCCTGTGATCGTTGAGTTTTGGGCTACCTGGTCAAAACCCTCAAAGTTGATGTTCCCACTGCTGGAAAAAATCACAGTGGAAGCGGACGGTAATTTCAGACTCGCCCGGGTGGACGTGGACGCCTTCCCGAATCTACCCCTGCGGTATGGTGTGTTCACCATTCCAGCCATCTTGGCATTTAGCCAAGGAGCACGGATCAGTGAACTGGTCGGACTCCAGACGGAAACAAGGATCCGGGAATTCATTCAACGCATACTTCCTCCAAGTCCGGCGCACCTGATGGTCCAAAAAGGCGACAGCCTCTTTGCTTCAGATGACCTGGATGGAGCGGAAATTGCTTATAAAGATGCTCTTAAAATCGACCCCCGTTATTCCCCCGCATTGCTCGGTCAGATGCGCCTTTATTTACGCAAGGGAGACCCCGACAGCGCCAAGTTGACTTTCACATCCTTCCCGATGAGCAAGGAATACGAAAGGGCGGAATTGATGCTCCCGGTAATTATCGCCATGCAGGACCTGGAAAGCCACGCCCTCGCTGCAGATGAAGACCTGGAAGCAGCGTTTTCTCACTCCATCAAACTTGCCATGCGCGGGAACCTTCTCGCCAGCCTGGATGGGATGATCGAGATTCTGCGCGAGGATAAACATTTCAGCAAAGACAGGGCTAAACATGTGGTTCTCGGTTTACTCGAACTTCTCCCATCGGAATCAGACCTGGTGAGACAATACCGCAAGGAATTGGCGTCAATATTGTTTTAAGCTGCCGTCTCTCGCTGTGTTCCACTTGGTGCCAGAAAATTCAACGTAAATCGATTGGTGAATACCACCCCTAATGGTTATAATCTGCGTGTGATGTCTATTATAGAATGAGGCCCCGGATGCATAAACGATTTCTTTTTGTTGCTGTGATTGTCATCCTGCTGCTCAGCAGCTGTACCAAGGCTCCAACCCTGACCAAACCCCTCAAAGTGGCAGTTCTGCCGGTATTGGATTCGCTTCCGTTGTATGTGGCATTAGAAAATGGCTACTTTGAAGATGCCGGCCTTGAAGTTGAATTGATCCCGGTCGGTTCTGCTCCTGAGCGTGACCAGTTGATGCAATCAGGTCAAATTGACGGCATGCTCAATGAGGTTGTGACGACCCTGTATTACAACCGCGAAGGCGCCAAGATCAAGATCGTGCGCTTTGCACGAGTGGCTACCGCAGAATACCCTGTTTTTCGCATCCTGGCGGCAAAAGACAGCGGGATTGCTAACGTAACTGACCTGAAAGGTGTGCCCATCGGTGTTTCAGAAGGGACCATCATTGAATACATGGCTGACCGGGTTCTGGCAAATGCCGGATTGAGCGCAGACGAGATTCAAAAGATCGCTGTACCCAAGATCGCTGACCGCACCGCTCTGCTCGCATCGGGCGAGTTGAAAGCAGCCGTGATGCCGGATCCGCTGGCATCCCTGTTGATGCAAAAAGGTGCGATCATGGTTATTGATGACACCACCTTACCCGAAGTAAGCAACAGCGTTTACAGCTTTAACATGGACACAATTACAAATAATCCGGGTGAAGTGACGGCTTTTTTGGCGGCGGTTGAAAGGGCTGTATTGGAAATCAACAAGAATAAGGATAGCTACACGAATTTAATGGTCGAGCTGAACCTGGTTCCTGCAGCCATCATCGGTACCTACCCCATCCCTGATTTCCCCACTGCCAGTGTTCCATCTGAAGCTCAATTTGCCGATGCTTTGGCATGGGCAAGTGCAAAAAACCTTGTAACCCCGGATTTGTTGTATACCGATAACGTTGACGCCTCATTCCTGCCAAAATAAACACGAATCATGATCAACGTTGAGAAGATCACCTTCCGTTACGCGAAACAAGCCCCGCTCTTCCAGGAGTTTTCCTGGCAGGTGGATAAGGGGCAAACCTGGGTGATCATCGGACCCTCCGGCTGCGGTAAATCCACCATGCTCTACCTGCTGGCGGGATTACAACAGCCTGAAGAAGGCACCATTCTCATCAATGGAAAACCATTAACCACGCCGCGTCCTCAAACAGGGTTGATCCTGCAGGATTATGGTCTACTCCCCTGGGTGAGTGTGCGCCAGAATGTGGAACTCGGACTGAACTTGCGCAAGTTCTACGGTCCGGATGGCAAACATGCCCCCATCGAAACCATACCCGGCGAACGAAAATCTGTAGTAGACGGCTGGCTGCGGCGCCTTAGGATTGCAGATATTGGCAAGAAATTCCCGGGGCAAATCTCCGGTGGGCAGCGTCAACGCACAGCCATCGCCCGTACACTCGTACTTGAGCCTGACCTGCTGCTGATGGATGAGCCATTCGCCTCACTGGATACTCCCACGCGAGAAGACTTGCAGCAGTTGGTGCGCACGCTCTCACAAGAAAAACCGCTCACAACCGTGCTGGTAACACATACGATTGAAGAAGCACTTTTCCTGGGAGAGAAGATACTTGTGCTGCAAAATGGAATCAACAGCTCACCGCTCATTCTCCAGAATGAATTTACCGGGCAGCTCTCCCCATACAATAATTCTGCCTACCAGCAATTGACAGCCCATATACGGGAAGAACTTAAAGGATCCCCGGTATGAAAAAGCTCTCCATCCTGTGGGCATCCCTGGGATTACTGCTTGTCTGGCAACTAGCCGCAATGCTGTTAAACAAAGACATCCTGCCAGCACCGCTGACAGTATTCATGGCTTTCTTTGCCGACATTGGGAATGACCTGGGGGGGCATTTCCTGGCCAGTTTTTGGCGCGTGATGGTTTCTCTCGTCCTCTCGATCGCGCTGGCGGCTCCAGCGGGATTGGTCATGGGGCAATCCAAGGAATTGAACCGCATTTTTTCTCCAGTTATCTACCTGCTCTTCCCCATCCCAAAAGTGGTCTTTGTTCCAATCATCATACTTTTCTTGGGGATCAATGATCTTTCAAAAATCATGATGATATTTCTCATCCTCTTCTTCCAGATCCTGGTACTAGTGCGCGACCAGGCAGCCTCGATCCGGCCGGAATTAGTCTACTCGGTGCGCAGCCTGGGGGCAGGACGGCGCGGGCTTTTCCGTTTTGTGTACCTTCCCGCCAGCCTGCCGGCTATCCTCACTGCGGTCAGGCAGAGCATTGGTACGGCAGTAGCCGTGCTATATATTGTCGAACTGATCGCCACTACCCGCGGATTGGGCTACTACATCTACCTGAACGGGACGACCTTATACAACTACCCCAAAATGTACGCCGGGGTGGTGGCAATGAGCCTGCTTGGCCTGGGGTTGTACTTTGCCGCCGATTGGCTGCACCGGCTGCTGTGCCCCTGGCAGTTCCAGACTGATAAAGAGTCGGCATGAACGCAAAGAACCCCGAGGAACGCATTCAATTGGTGCGCAGTATGTTTGCCCGCATCGCCAGCCGCTATGACCTGCTTAACCGCCTGATGACCTTCGGGCGGGACCGGGCGTGGCGTAAAGAGGCAATCCGCAAATTAGAGGTAAAACCCGCGCAGCGTATTTTGGATGCCGGCAGCGGCACCGGAGATATCGCGCTGGAGATCAAACACCTGGAAGCGACTACCCGGGTGGTGGCAGCGGATCTGACCATCGAGATGATCAAGGTCGGGCGCGCTCGCCCCGGTGGGATGGACGTCGACTGGGTGGTTGCGGACGCACAAAACCTGCCTTTTCCAACGAGCACATTCTCAAGTGTCATTTCCGGCTACCTGCTGCGCAATGTTCCGGATGTGGGCATCGCCCTGGCTGAACAATACCGGGTGACGACGCGTAACGCCCGCTTCGTATCCCTTGATACCACTCCCCCGCAGCGGAATATTTTTCTGCCCTTCATCCGCTTTCACCTCAAGGTCATCATCCCCACGTTGGGAAGGATGATCGCCGGTGACAGCGCAGCCTACACCTACCTGCCTGAAACCACCACCCATTTCCTCAGCGCCGAAGCCCTGGCTCAAAAGATTGGCGAGGCGGGCTTCCAGGTCGAAGGATTTGTACGGCGCATGTTCGGCAGCATGGCCATTCACTGGGCAAAAAAAATTCCCGATGACTCGGGAAAAAATTAAAATCACAACGCCGGGGTCATTTTAAAGGCTCAACCGATACCGGCATCCAATAGAATACCCAAAGCAAATAAGACACAATAAACCAGAACCAGTTGAGCTGTGTTGGCGAGGAGCAAATTAAACCCTGCGCCAGCGGGAAGAGAACGTATTTGCCTGACCAATAGGATCGCGCGCGGGATACTGATGAGGGGCAGCAGGATCCAGGCAGCGCCCCAGCCGGAGAGGACTGTAACACACACCGCCAGGTAAGCGATGACCATCATCAATATGTACTCAATTTCCCCAGCCTTGCGACCCCAGCGCACCGGGATGTTCTTGCGCCCGGCGAGTGTATCGGATTGGATATCTCTCACGTTATTGACCACCAGAATGGCGGTGACCAACGCACCAGCGCCAAGACCGCCCATCCAGCTCAGTGGAACAAGATGCCCAAGCAGGATATAGGTCGTTCCACAGACGGTGACAAACCCAAAAAAGAGAAAAGCCGCCAGGTCGCCCAGTCCGTAATCTTCAAAGGCAAACGGTCCGACGGTGTATAAAACCGCGCAGATAAGCGCAAATCCGCCTATGACTAAAACAGGCCAACCGCGGAACAATGCCAGATATAGCCCACCCGCTGCAGCCAGCAACGCCACGACCAACGCGCCCGCCCAAACCGCACGCACGGAAAGCAGCCCGGATTGGGTCACCCGCGTGGGACCGAGCCTGCCG
Organism: uncultured Anaerolinea sp.; assembly: GCA_964606265.1. Classification (GTDB taxonomy): domain Bacteria; phylum Chloroflexota; class Anaerolineae; order Anaerolineales; family Anaerolineaceae; genus UBA6107. The sequence continues at coordinate 13,730 of CAZSGL010000040.1, forward strand.
GATTTATCCGTCCCCTTTTGGAAATCCGCCACATCATTCACCAAGTTTGCCAGGATCTGCAGGAGAAGCGCGCAGAGCAGAATGATGATTGCCGGCAACACTAGAAATGCATCGTTGACCCAGGCGACAGCCCAGCCGATGAGTACCGGTGAGGCAGCCGCCGGCAAGGTGCGCGGACGGATCGCCAGCCACCAGCGTTGTAAGGTGGTCAAGGATCGTATTTTGTCAGAGGTCATCATGATGGCAAATTATAACGGCAATCACGTCAGGCTGTTAATGTAAAGGACAGCGGTGAATCACCGCTGTCCTTTTTGTGTTTTCTACTAAAGAGAGCTACTTTCGCAGGATCAACTCTCCCCAGGTGCCCGGATTGAGGAAATCACGGTAGGCAGTGGTTGAGATCATTGAGTCCTGGTCATTGGCTGTAGTGCTGTCGTTATCGCTGATGGAAACAGCAAAACCGATGTGCAAGCCGTCCTTGGGGGAGATGCCCAGTAAGGACCAGGGAATGGCAGCTTCAACACGGTAGATCAAACCGTTGGTCTCGAAGGTCTTTGACATCTGGATGGTGGTGGAAGTGCCTTTTTTAGCGGAGGGGTACCAGATATAGGCTTCAGGATTGATACTGGCGCCAGGATTGCCGGCTGACAGACCGATCTGGAAATCATCACCATCCAGTTTCTGGACATAATAATCGCCGTACAGGTTTCCGTCGATGAGTATCTCCACGCTGTCACCGTTGTACAACATCTCACCGGATTTACGCTGATTGTAACTATCGTCAGTTACCTTAACGCTGATGTACAGATTGGTGTTATCCCAGACAGCTCCAAACGCGCCTTCAAGGTCCGCCTGGTCTTTCCACTTACTGGCGCCGTACACGCGGTAAGGAAGTTTGTATTTTTCAGTCTTCGCGATCCACTCTTCGTATGTGCCATCCAGAACCGGCGCGGTGGTGATGTATTTGGCGACAAATGAACCACCTGGACGGATCATGGGATCAGGGGTTGCTTGCGGAACTGAAGTGACCACGACCACAGGGGCTGAAGTTAAGGTAGGCCAGGGGGTATTGGTCGCCGCAAGCACAGTCGGTAAAACAGGCAACTCCGTGGCATTGACACCCCCGGGTGTAATAGTTGCCGGGATGTTGTGGCTGGTATCGAACAGCGCGGTGAGCGTCATGTTCGGCGTAACCTGTGCCGGGTTATCGTCCGGAGTCTGGAACGGGAATGGCAGGTTACAGGCTGTGGCAGCAAATGCCAGTAAAAGAATTGCGATGATCAATTTGATTGAGTGTTTCATAATTTCTCCGTTTCTGGCGATCCCTTCATTTCTCAATAGACAATAACTTTTTGGTTGCAATAATCATACTAGGATTATAAGGCGTTTTCATTATTCGGATACACGCTACTATAAACCCGGAATCGATAGGTAATAATGAGAATGGTTCTTAGACCTGCTTTTTTACACGCTTTCGCAGAGCGCTGCCTCCCCATGCCCCACCGCAGGCAAGGAGGAAGATGAGTGCCATGTAGATGAGGAAGTAAGGATTAAACTCCAATAGCGTGAACAAGAGCAGGATCAATACCCCGGGACCGCCGAGAAACAGCCCCCATTTCCAGGTAAATTTCGGAATAAAAAAACCCCAAACGGCACCTAATATCCCGTAGATCACCAAAAGGATTCCAATAAACACCAGGCGCTCATTCAATTCGCCATCTGAGAATACTGAATTCAACGCGCCATAAAATCCGAGGAAAATCCCGGTCAATATTGAGAGCACGATACCGATAATGTTTTTCATCTTCTCACCTCATCTACTAATTCTTCATTTGTTGCAAAAAGGCGATACATTCCACGTGGTAGGTTTGCGGGAAAAGGTCGAAGGGGGTCACGCTTTCAAGGGAATAGCCGGCAGCGATCAACAAGGCCAGGTCGCGCGCCAGCGTTGCCGGGTCGCAGGAGATGTAGATGACCTGCGCCGGCTGAGCCTTGATCAACCCCGCCAGTGCAAACGGGTCAAGCCCGGCACGCGGCGGATCTACCAGAACGAGGTCGGGTTTGATTTCCAACGCTGGCAGAACCTGCTCTACCGCACCTACGTAAAGCGCTACATGATCAAATTCTTCCATGTTAACGGCATAATCGTTGCAGGCGGACTCGGAGAGTTCGATGCCGGTCAATTGCTTGCAGC
>CAZSGL010000041.1:0-15867 GCA_964606265.1 uncultured Anaerolinea sp.
CTGGCCCGTGCCACGATCATCGGATGAAAAGCATGTGAAACCGGTATCTTCACTGCCTGGAATCCATCAGCTAAGAATTTTGCGATCACATTATCAATGGCCTTCGTTGTTCCACCCAGAACGCAGTGGACAGGGCTGTTGATATTGGCAATCACAACATAATCATCAATAGATTTGATGACCTCCTCCACCTTTTCGAGGGGAGCAGATACAGCAGCCATGCCTCCGGGATCATCAACCTTAATTCTGGACATCTCACGTCCGCGGGCGCTGACCACTTCAAGCGCTTCAGCGAAGGTTAAAACACCTGCGGCAACAAGAGCTGCGTATTCTCCGAGGCTGTGACCGACAACAAAATCCGGCTCCAGACCATATTTATTTAGAACTCGGAATACAGCCACATCTGCAGTGAGCATTGCGGGCTGGGTAATTGTCGTATCCTTTAGCTGCAGTTCCGCTTCCTTCAATTCTTCTTCGCTGCCATTTGTGTAAATGAAACTGGTTAATGGTCTCCCAAGAATAGGTGTTAAGATTTTGTCAGCTTCATCAAAAGTGTCACGAACCACTGGCTCGGTTTCACGCAGGTCAAGGAGCATATTTACGTATTGGGCGCCCTGTCCCGGGAAGAGAAAGGCGACTTTTCCTGGTTTGCCGGATCCGTGATAAACACCATGTGCCTGCAGAGCTTTCCAGGTCGCGAGGTTTTCATTTTCCAACGCGCTAATCGATTTCTCAAGTCGTTTCACCAATTCTTCAGTGGTGGCATAATCGATCGCCAGGCGCATCGCTCGCCCAAGTTCTTCTTGAGTAGGGCAGCGGGAGATGTGACTGGTACCATCATTAACGCTATCAAGTTGCGATTGAACGATCTTTTTCAACTCTGCAGAATTTTGTGCTGAGGCAAAGAATAACCCCTGATAAGGTGCTAGTTCACTTTCATTATCACTCTCAGTAATGGTGTGCGGCACGTTGTCGACTGCAGGTGCTAGATCAGGGGAAACTTGAATGATTGAAACAGTTCCTGAACCCAACGCTTCCTGCATAAAACCAACCACTTTAGCCAGAGTGTTGTAGTCAGAGAGTCGCAGATCTTCTCGGCGGGGGATGCCAAAATTGGTTCTAATGGTTGCAAATAACTCAGCCTGTTTCACTGTATCGACACCAAGATCTGCCTCAAGATCAAGGTCAAGGTCGAGCATTTCCACCGGGTATCCGGTTTTTTGACTAACTGCTTCCAGAACATATTGTTTGATTTTTTCAAAATCGGCAGATTGATTTTGTGATGCGGTAACTCCAACAGGAGCGGGACTATTATCTGTATCAGAAATCATGGCTGACCGCATCGGTGCAATCCTTTCAGGGATAGCAAATGAAGGTGAAGAAGTATTTATTACACCCGGGAAATATTCTTCCAGCACAACATGAAAATTGGTACCACCAAAACCAAATGAGCTTACTCCAGCAAAGCGGAGGTTCCCGTCCCTGGTTTTCCATTCTTCAGATTGGGAAGAAACTCTAAATGGCAAATTGTCAAAATCGATGCTTGGATTCGGTTTTTCAAAATTGACCGTCGGTGGCAGTACTTGATTTTTAAGTGAGAGGATCGTTTTTAATAACCCAACTGCACCTGCAGCGCTCTTGAGATGCCCTATGTTTGATTTAACAGATCCGAGAACCACACTATTCTTTTTGAGACCTAGAGAGCCGAAGATCGCATTAAGACTGTTAACTTCAGTAACATCGCCTACCTTAGTTGAGGTCCCATGCCCTTCAACCAGTCCAACCAATTCCGGGTTGATACCTGCATCCAACCATGCACGTTCAATTGCTCTCTGCTGACCTAGAGGATTTGGAGCTGTAATTCCTTTACCTTTTCCATCCGAACTGCCTCCAATCCCACGGATAAGAGCGTATATTTTATCGCCATCGCGTTCTGCGTCTTCAAGTCTCTTTAGCAGGAATACGACAGCACCTTCACCCATGACAAAACCATTTGCGCCATCCGCATAAGGACGGGAACCTTCTGCACTGAGCGCGCCGATCTTGCTGAATTTTATGTACGATTCCGGACCCATACTTCGATCAATGCCACCGGTAAGAACCGCATCAAATTTTCGGTCTATTAACCCACTGATGGCACTTTGAAGCGCTGCAAGGGAGGATGCACAAGCAGCGTCAGTCACGTAGTTAGGCCCGCTGAAATTAAATATGTTCGCTACCCGTCCTGGGATAATATTTGAAAGCTCCCCGGGCATAGTATCTTCTGTGATCATTGGTATTTGGGAGCGGATTTTATCCAACACGCCTTTACTGATGGATTCGCGGACGGCCTGGGGCAAATTTGAGAATTCCGGTACTGAGGACATTGCGTCCAAATACTCAGGCAACAGTATCCGGAAGGTTGTACGGTAATGACCCTCACCAGCGTTGGCATTTCCAAAGATCACAGCCACACGGTTTGGGTCAAGGGGGCGTGATGGATATCCGTAATCCTTGAGGGCTTGCTGACTGGCAGCAATAGCCCATTGTTGAGCCTGATCCATCATCGCCAGGACCCTTGGAGGAATGGCGATTCCGTTTTTCAATGGATCAAATTGGTATCCACGGACAAAAGCCCCGATCTTGGCATAGGTTTTATCAATAGAAGCAGGATCAGGATCATAGTAGAGCTCTGTGCTCCACCGATCGGACGTTACCTCGCTAATAGAATATTTACCAGTAATAACATTATTCCAAAAGGTTGGAACATCGAATGCGTCCGGAAGAATTGCCCCCAATCCAACTACAGCAATTGCTTTTTGATTGGTCATTTTTATCTCCTTAATTCACTTTGTCCATATCGCGTTTTTCGGTTAACAGGAACAATAAAACAGCCTTACAGGCATAAGGTTCGTGTAAAATTAATAATTCATTAGTGGGTTTTATAAATACGTCTAATCGTTAATCTTTCGATTAATTCTCAACTAGTAAACATATTCTCAATAATCAAGTTCATGCAATATGAAACCCTGAATGATAGGGTTGGATTCGGAAAATAATGCATACTAATTCCACAATTCGATTAGATCATTTTTGTTCCGGAAACTATTTCAAATAATATTTTCATTTTAGATAGAATTTTTAAAAAGCAGACTCAATATAATGGTTGAAAAACTTTTGCAGCGATATATTATTATGTTCAACTTTTGGCGCACTTTTCGAGTGGATACATACAGCCACTCGCCAGCCAGGTTCAGGCATGCAGACCATATTCCACTGCGAGATGTCGCCATTTTTTATGGAGAGTAACCTACCGGAGTTATGGGGATCAGTGGAAACTGAAAAATCTCCTAAAGGAAAACTCAGTCCCTCCCCACTCACCTTTATGAAGGCTTCCTTTTGTGTCCAGACATGGTAAAAACTTTCCAATTGATCGGAAGGATCTAATGAGAATATTCCAGTGCATTCTTCCAATGAAAACCAGGTTTTTACCATTTGTGCAAGATCTGGCAGTTGTTTCACCTGCTCGATGTCCACACCGATATCCTGATCCAAAGAAAAAGCATAAGCTATTCGATTCTGACTATGCGAAACAGAAAATTGAAGTGGATGAAGTGGAAGCGAAAGTTTCCCGTTTGAATTCGATATATACTTTATATCCCCCGGAACGACACCAATGTACCGACCTAATAACTGTCTTAAAATACCACGCCGGATGACAAATCGAAAGCGATCCGGTTCAAAACGGTAATGTCTTGACCGCTCGATCTCCTCGGGTGAAAGCTGTTTCTCCAATGATAAAACATCGTGTGTCTGGTCGTCAATTTCAATTAACCAAATATGGATTGTGCCCGGTTTCAATGAAGGAAAGAGACCATCGCTAACCATTTTCACTTTTTGGGAATATTGACTCAATCATACGAGCTAAAACATCCGAGTTTGGAGAATGCAGAATCGAACTATGGTCCCCGACCACTGGTAAGACATCCAGTTGTCCGGTGATGTATTTTTTCCATTGATCATATGGGTCGCCCCGTCGATACCGCGGACGCTCCGTTGCCCAAAATAATGTGACGTTTCCTGAATAAGTTTCCATGCGGTATTCGCGCATGATCATTTCCATGAGATCCTTGATGCGTTCCTGCTGCGCAAAACGGTTTAGTTTCCTTTCGTTTACTTTTAACTTAATCCCCCAACGGGTAAGTAATTTCATAATCGAGCGGCGAGGATACTGCAGGATCTCAATGACTGTCTTTCCCTTAAGAAATTTCAGTTTAGTCTTAACTTGGTCAATCGGATTCACAAACACCCCACCAGAACCAGGCGGGTAAGTATCGAGCATACCCAGGAAGGCTACTTCTTTGTTATTTTCAATTAACAGACGGGCTATTTCAAGGGCAAATAACCCGAAACCAGAATGTCCAAGAAGCAGGTAAGGACCTTGAGGGTAGAAATTCACGAGGTTCTGATAATAAATACCGGCAGTCTCCTGGATCAACCTCTTGAAAGTTTTCCTGCCATCAATTACAGGATCCAAGCTATAAATCGGTCTTCCTGAGGACATGGACAAAACCAGATCGCGCGTTTCCAAGCTGGCTGAAATAATGAAAAGTGGAACTCTGGTACCTTCCTGGCCAAGCAAGGTAATTCCAGGAGTGCGCTTACTTTTATCCAGCATGGTCAAAGCATCAGCTATTGCTTCCACTGTTCCAACCTGGAATAACAAAGTCAAAGGAAGCGATCGTCCAAATTCTTGTTGAATCCGAGAAAACAAGCGTACTGCCATTAAGGAGTGACCGCCAAGTTCAAAATAATTATCCCTGATACCCACACGGTCGATTCCGATGACTTCCTGCCAGATGGAGACCAACCATTTTTCGACTTCGTTTCTGGGAGCGATATACCTAGCTTTCGCTTGTCCGGTGCTTGGATTGGGTAGACCATGACGGTCTATCTTCCCAGTGGAAGTGAGCGGCATCTTCTTCAATAGTGTGATTGTAGATGGAAGCATGTAAAACGGCAGTCGTTCTTTAAGGTACTGATGTAAACCCTCATTCTTAAAACCATTTTTGATTTTTGACAAAGTAATATATGCAGATAGTCTTTCCATGCCATCCTGCGGTGATAAAACCACGGCTACCTCTTGAATACCCGGGTATTCAAGGACAACAGACTCGATTTCTCCCAGTTCCACACGATAACCCCGGATCTTTACCTGATGATCCATTCTACCCAGGTACAACAGGTTCCCATCAGGTGCCATCCTCACAAGATCACCTGTTCGGTAGATGCGTTCCCCAGACCGGAAAGGATCCGAAATAAAACGTTCATTGGTGAGATCGGGTTGATTGAGGTAGCCAGAGCTTAAACCGACCCCACCTATGTACAACTCCCCTTTTACACCGGGGGGAACCAGATGGTGAAACGTGTCCAGAACGTAAAAATATACATTGTCTATCTGTTTTCCAATGGGAATTTCACGGGCATCATTTTGGATATCATCAGGCACCGGGTAAGTGGTAGATGCCATACTACATTCTGTTGGTCCATATTGGTTGACAATTTTAACTCCCGATCCAAAGGTATTTCTCACAGAATCGACATCAGCGGGTTGCAAAACTTCACCGCTCGGCATGATCAGTCTTAAGCGATTTTCTCGTGTTTGCTTTAATCCGGTTACCCCGGTCAGTGCTCTTAACATCGTTGGAACAACGCTCAAGATGCAATCAATTTTTTGTTCCACAATCGTTCTGGTGATAAATTCCGCATCGCGCATCTGGTTGTCATCCATCAGGAAAACCGTACACCCTAAGGTTAAAACTCCCAGAGTGTCTCTAAAAGATGGATCAAAAGAAAGGGAGGTAAATTGAATCACGCGTTCGCCCCCATTTAAATGGTAGTCTCTTATAAGAAATTGGATATAGTTCAAAATACCACGCTGCAGAGTGATGACACCCTTAGGACGCCCGGTTGAGCCGGAAGTATAAGAAACATATAAAGGCTTATCCTCACCCGTTCCAGGAAAATTCATGCCCTCCGGATAGGTGCATATTGCACTTGAATCATCATCCAAATTGACGGATTGGTAACCGTTTAGGATATTGGAATAAACTGAAGAATGGGTGACAATTAGAATTGGATTGGAATCCATTACCATATAAGCCAAGCGTTCAGATGGATAATCCCTGTCATAGTAGACGTAAACCCCACCTGTTTTTAAGATTGCCAATTGGGTTACTAGCAAGTCCTCTGAGCGCGGCAGCAGGATTCCAACCAAACTTCCTGGTACCACCCCTTTAACTTGTAGATATGCCGCCAGCTGGTTCGATTTTTTCTCCAAAGCCAGGTAGGTCATTGACCTACCGTTGCAAATCACAGCATTAGCATTTGGGTTTTTATGTGCCTGCCTCGAAATCAATTCATGAATACTTGTTTTTGGAACGTCCGATCGAGGGTGCTCCCAATACCCTATTAGAGTCTTTGTCTCAGAAGGTGAAAGCATCTCAAGTGACGCAATCGGAGCACCACCTTTCACCAAGAATTCGCCTAACAAGGTTTGGTAATGTGAGGTCATTTGAATGATGGTTTCTTCAGTAAATAAGTCGACATTATACCTGAAGGACACATCAAAAAACCCTTTGGAATTGTTGAACTCGATCGAAAGGTCAAAGGGTATCGGAGCATCTTCCCTAAGTATTTCTTCCATTTCCAGTGCGTCTATTAAAACCTGTGTTTGTTTAGGTACATTCCTCATGTTGATCGCAACCTGAAAAACCGGCGTTCGGCTCAGGTCGCGTTCGGGGGAGAGTTCGGAAACCAACGCCTCAAAAGGTGCAGCTTGCCATGAAAAGGAATCCAACATAGTCTCACGCACCTGGTTAAGCAACTCACTTACGGTCGGATTTCCAGAGAGATCAACTCGCACCGGCAGGGTGTTAACTAATAGTCCAACCAGGCTGTTTAATTCCAGGCTCTGGCGGTTAGCAAAGGGGCAACCAATGATAATATCTTCCTGCCCTGAATAGCGCATGAGAAACACTGCATAAACAGCTAGAAAGAGGTGAAAAGGCGTAACGCGTTCACTAAGGCAAAAATTATGTATCTGGACAGCGAGAATATCAGAAAATCGGAATGTAAACCTATCCCCACGAAATGACTGTTTATCCGGGCGAGGCTTATCGGTAGGAAGATCCAGAATTGGCAAGTCTCCAGAAAGTATTTTCTTCCAATGGGTTAAATAAACAGCCAGTGTTTCACCACTCAACCACTCCCGCTGCCAAATTGCATAATCGGTATATTGAAAAGGAAGGTCAGGTAGTGGCACTTCCTTACCAGATCGATACGATTGGTACAAAGTCAACAATTCACGTAACAGGATCTGCCATGACCAGGCATCAGATCCAATGTGATGCGTACAAAAAAAGAGCTCATCTTCGGTCGCTGAACGGTTTATTAGAGCAAATCTAAAAAGATGTCCCCTTTGAAGGTTAAATGGGATATCACCCTGTTCTGTTACAAAGCGTGTGCTGGCTCTTTGCCAATCAAGTTCCGAAATACCCTGGAATTTTATATATGGCAACTCATAGTGCTCATAGGGTTGTACAACTTGTATCGGTTTTCCCCTAATATTTGGATAAAGCGTCCTCAATGGTTCATGCCGGCGAATTAACTCGTTAACCGCCCGTTCCATGCAGGGATGATCTATTCCGCCTGTAAATTTGATCAGATGAGTGGTGTTGTAAGCATTGCTCCCAGGATCGAGCTGCTGCAGGAACCATAAGCTCTCCTGTGCGTAAGTCAGTGGCGCTTGTTTTTGTTGACGCCGTTGAATTGGACCGGGAACAGGAATAACGTCATTCATCATTCGGTATCGTGGTCAAGCATTTTCTCAATATACTCTGCCATCAATTCTATCGTGGGCAGAAAATAAAATTCCTTGAGTGAAATAGTCACATTGAACTCTTTTTGCACCAGCAGCAGGATTTGCGCGATCTTTATTGAATCAACACCAAGGGAGAGGAAATCATCCTGGATACCAATTGGACGTTTTTCCAACACTTGCTGCCAAATTGACAAAATTTTTTCCTCGTAGGCCGATCTAGGGATGTATATGCCAGATTTTTCCTGCACTGCTGCATCTTCCAGTTCTCTCTTTAGTCTTTCATCCAGGCCAATACGTTGGACTTTGCCAGTTGCTCCCTTGGGAATTTCCGAGACAAAAACAATAACACGCGGCACCTTGAATTCAGCCAATTTATCAATAGCAAACTGGTGAATTTCCCTTCTTGTAGCATCCATACCAGTTCTTAAAACAATTGCTACAGCGATATCTTCACCCAATGAAGGGTGTGGGACGGCAAATGCAACAGCTTGTTGCACCGCAGGATGCTGCTGTAAAACTTCATCGATTTCACGCGGAGATATTTTCTCACCAGCACGGTTAATGAGTTCTTTGAGTCTTCCTTGAATGAATAAGTAACCCTCTTCATCCAGGTAACCCTGGTCACCCGTGGATAACCAGCCATTGCACAGACTCTCTGCATTGGCTTTGGGATTATTTTCGTAACCAGTTGTCACATTTTCACCCTGGATGCAGATTTCTCCCAGAGTATTCACCGAGATTGGATTACCTTCAGCATTGCGGATCGAGATGCGTGACGTTCCAGTGGCTTTTCCTACTGAACCAAATTTCCGCAGTGCTGGTGGAAGTGGATTACTCGCAATTTGATGAGTAGCCTCTGTCATCCCGTATGCTTCGAGAACTGGAGCGGTAAACATAATTTCCAACTCTTTCGCGAGTTGAGGTGCAAGTGGTGAGGAGCATGACCTGAGAAAACGAAACTTCGCGTTATTCGAGATTTCCGGTTGACGGATCGCCTGGTCGAGGACAGCCTGGTGAATTGTCGGGACAGCCGTATACCAGGTGGGTGCAAGACTGCTGAACCAATCAAGAATGTTTTGCGGCGAAAAACCGGGAGCGCAGATTACACTGGATCCAGAAACTAGGGATGCCGCAACCGCACCGATCAACCCATGGATGTGAAATAGGGGCATCATGTTCAGGCAGCGGTCAACAGGAGTAAGCTCATAGGAATCGATAATATTCTGAACCGAGTAAAAAATATTCCGATGGGTAAGAGGGACAATCTTCGGTCGGGAGGTTGTCCCGGAAGTTTGTAAAACCAGAGCAACATCATTGATATCTGCAAATACTGGCTGTTTGACCGTTTCGTCGACGGGCAGGTTGTGAATCAGCGTAAATCCGCCCGCGGTAAGCAGGTCTGGTTCGAGGTCAATCACAGGGATATTCTGATCAATGGCAGCGCGGCGTGAGTCATGAACCAACTCTTTTGCAATTACCAGGGCTTTAATATGCAAATCATCAAAACTGAATTTGAAGTCATCATACATCAACGATGGATTAAGAGGTGCGCATGTGCACACCGCCGAAATTGCCAGGAACGCGGTCGCCATTTCAGGACCATTGGGTAATACGACAGCCAAACGATCCCCCGCGCGAAATCCCATACGCGTGAGTTGAAGGGCAATTGCCTGCAAATGCACGGAGAGAGAGTGATATGTAAGAGTTGCTTTTCCCGGACTTAAAATCGCCGGGGAATCAGGTATTTTTTTATCCTGATCACAAATCAACTTATAAATTAGACTCGGTGGATTCATCCAGCCTCTTTGAAAATAAATTCCTGTTCACTTCTTACTATTGTATTGGTGTATGGAATTCTACACAAGATTCACTGCATTGCCACCTTTAATTCTGCACACGCCATTCAATGGAATTAGGTAAAGGATGAATATCATCCAGATATTTTTTACCCTGATATAAGTAAAATTGACTCTCGCGTGTCAGCAGGAGTTGACCCGGATCATGGGTCAAAGAGTATATTCATCTTTCACAGGCCTAGGATTGCTCAAGGAAGGATTCGAATACCGCGCGGCAGGGTCAACCCTTACAAATCACATTTTTACATCACGTTGTTCGAGGAAGGCGGGTTTCAGGGAACTGAAAAAATCGCGTCAGGTTTTGTTAAAAGGGATAATTCTCGATGTCATAAAATCGATTGGGTCCCCAACGCCTATCAAAATGGGCTTCTTGTTTTCTACGGTCTTCCACCACTGGAGAAAGGAGTGTTACTCCTGCCTAAGTTCGCTCGTCATGGGATGTACTTTAAAAGCAGCAAACACCAACGGATACCCGTTGGTGTTTGAATTAACTATCGAGATTTTATAAATTTTAGAGAACGTCGTCCGGACGAACTTCTTTACCAGTGGCTGCGGATTGCAGGGCAGCCAGGGTAAATTGAAGCACAGCTTTCCCGGTTGGTCCGTCCAACCTGGGCTGCCCGCCAGTCTTCAGTTTGTCAATGAAATCGTGGGTTGTGGCAATAAAACTGTCATGCCATTCTACACCTTCCACGGGTACCTGTGTCGTTTTGCCATCTTTGAAAAGCATCAACTCCGGCAGGTCAATTGTACGGGCAGTATAACGGTTTATAAACAGAACACCTTTATCCCCGATCACTTCAATGCGGTCATCATCGGCATAATAATCGGAGACGAGGCGCATCTTAGGGGTGTACTCTATATCCAGGTTGCCAAAACTTCGCGGCGCTTTGTATTGGAACATGATCATAGCTGGCGCGTCCACCATTACCATACCGCCAGTTTTCTCTGCGGGTGAACGATCGATCCAGGCGTATACCCTCTCCACAGGTCCCCCGAGGTAGTATCCCAGAGAGAAGAGGTGGTATCCATGGTCAAACACCAGCGGACCACCGCCGCATTGTTTCTCATTGATACGCCATAACCACGAAGAAAGGGGTACATCCCAGGAGGTATCGGCAGTGCCCGTGTTGATGTGCATACGAACTGCGCGCACATCCCCAATCTCCCCGGCTTCGATCATGGCTTTCGCCCGCATTGCAGGAGCATAATACACGAAGGTTTCGTAAACCCGCAGAATGACACCTGCCTTATTAGCAGCATCAATCATTTGATCCGCTTCGGCTGCCGAGAGTGCCATGGGTTTCTGCACGGAAACGTGCTTACCTGCCTGAGCCGCCTGAACGGTCATTGGGCAATGCAAAAAATGCGGTGTGAGAAGCTCCACGACATCAATATCTTTATCCTCCAGCACCTGCTGATAATCAGTGTAGACCTTCTCCACCCCCCACTTTTTAGCCTTCTTTTTGGCATGGACTTTGTTAGTGTCACAAACTGCAGTAATCCGGGCATCATCCCGACCGCGGTAACCCATCTGGTGCAGATCCGAGATCCTGCCGCAACCTACAATCGCAACCCTTATTGGTGGCATGTTGGCATCCTTAATTTCATTTATTGATTAGCCGCTTGTGAATCCATTTTTTCCAGCAGCACGCGTACCTCAGCGTGACCTTTTCTTGTGATCGGGTACTTGAATAGTAACGGCAGCGCAATGAAGATCCCGACAGCGGGAATGATACTGAAGAATAGGCGAATCCCCAACAAGGCGTGACTTGATTGAGCGATATTTGCGATATACCCGAAGCCTGTCAGCATCCAGCCGACGCCAGCAAGCGCCAGGGCTTCGGAGATTTTGGTTGCCAGCCCCCACACACCGTAATAGACGCCACTGCGATACTTCCCGGTCTCAACCCGGTCATAATCGGAAACATCAGCTATCATTGCCCAGGGAAAGACCCAGTTAGCGCCGAATCCAAATCCGGCTAACACCATGATCGGGTAAATGAAAAACGTCGGCCGGTTCGGGAGGAACCAGAGTGCTAATAATGCCACGGCTCCAATCCCCATCCCAATGGCATAGGCAGGTCCTTTATCCATCTTTTCTGAGACCTTCTTCCAGATGGGAAGCGATATCGTGACACACACGAGCATTAATCCCATGGCGATCGAGATGACATCTTTCATCAACAATTGGTACTCAATAAAGTAAGCCATCAGGGTTTTAGCGAAGGCAAAGGAAATATTCACAATGAAGTAAACCACGAACAGGTATATAAACGGTCTATTCTTAAAAGCCACCTTGATCGATTTAAGTGGATTGGCTTCTCCCTTAGACTCGATCACATTTTGACGCTCCCGCAAACCACCCGCAGATATGAGCAGTGCCAGGGCAGCCAGGGCACCATAAGCTATACCGATAAATCCGTAACCGGTGCGTTGGATTGCGAATAGCCCCACGATCATCGGCGTGAGGGCAGCACCCAACATGTAAGCCGGTGTTGCCAGCACCATGCGGTAGACTGTAAGACTGCTGCGTTCGTCGTAGTCATCCGTCAGCTCAGAGGTCAGAGCATAATAAGGCACGTTTGTCAGGGTCCAAAGAGTATCAAACAGAATAAAGGTTCCCGCGATCCAAACAAAGGTCATCACCTGGCTGAGACCCGGTGGAACAAACCACAGCAGTGCCACGGAAATGCCGAGCGGGACTGCCCCAAAGAGCATATAAACACGACGTTTGCCTATTTTGGAGTTAGTCCTGTCCGTGATCCAACCAAAGAGTGGATCATTGATGGCATCCCAGATCTTGCCGATTAAGAGCGCACTGCCAGCCAGGGCTGGCAGGATAAGAGAAGCGTCTGTATAGAACTTCATCAGGAAGAACTGGATAGCGCTGTTTACTGTCGCGTTTCCGATATCCCCGACGCCATACAACCACTTGGTGCGTGCTTTTAGTTTCTGTACAGGTACCTGGACTGCCATTCTCTCCTCCTGATCAAAATAGTGAAGAAATCGCCTTCGAGATTTCCGGGTTAGCCATCATTGCCTTCATGATTACAGGTTTAAAGGCAGGAAAATTCACTACAGGTTGGGTAACGGAAATTGGTAAAGCCTGGAGAATATCAGGAAAGGATTTATGTGCAGCAGTAGAGATTTCTGCCAGGAGCTGGCGTGAGTTGCGCTGCGGTTCTGCGCGATGTGCCGGAAATCCAGTTCCTCGTTCGGTAGTAAAAAGCTCGTCAAAGATCATTTTAAGGTTGATCTCACCCGCCCAACCGTATCCCTGGTTAAGCGCAAGGGAAACACAGTTACCATCATTGATGCGTGAGAACAACCAGGCATCCAAAGGTGAAAGGATATGCCCGCACACCACTCCCGGGTACTGGAGCACCGAATTGAGATAACCCAACCCGGTACCGCAGCCCCCGACCACAAAATCAACTGCTTTAAGATGAAGGAGCAGAGCAGACATCAACCCTGTGTGGACATACTGCAGTTGCAGTGTATCTTCTGCGGATGAATTGCCCAGGTTTAACACTTCGTGACCGCGATCATCCAAAGTTCGCAGAATATCTGAGTTCCTGGCTGCTGCGCTGATCTCATTGATCACTGCAATTTTCATCTAACCTCCTAATTTCCCTTTTTCCTAGTCAGCACCTGCCTGGCTGCCTGGAGAATATCAGTCACTGACAACCCACATGAATCCAACAGAGTATCCACATTACGGCCGGTGGGACAAAACTCATCACGAATTCCCACCCGCTCCATCGGCACAGGGTTTGATTCAATCAACAACTCAGCCACAGCGCTTCCCAATCCACCAATCCTGGTATGTTCCTCCGCAGTAATCAACGCACCAGTCTCCATCGCTGCCTGCAGAATTATTTCGCGATCCAGCGGCTTTATCGTGTGAATCTCCACCACCCTTGCCTTGAACCCTTCCGTTTCGAGTTGTTGAGCCGCAAGCAATGCACGCCCCACCATGGAACCTGCTGCAACAATCGTCAGATCCCCGCCCTCTTTGCGCAGAATGCCTTTGCCAATCTGCAATTCTGCACCTGGCTGGTGCACAGGGAGGGTGCTGCCGCGGTTGATGCGCAAATATACTGGTCCCTCAAACTCAGACACCAGCCGCACAAAGTCGGCAGCCTGAGCAGCGTCACAAGGAACAATGACTGTCATATTGGGCAGCGCACGCATGTTGGCAATATCGGTTACCGCAAAATGGGTCGGGCCGTCCTTGAAATCTGATAACCCCGCATAACTGGCGGCTATTTTGACATTCGTGTTGGCGTAACACACACAGGTGCGAATCTGCTCCAACGAGCGCAGCGCAAGGAGGGCAGCAAATGCATTGACAAAGGGGATAAAGCCGCCCAGTGCCAGGCCAACTCCCACGTCTACCGCGCAGGGTTCAGCAATGCCTACATTGAAAAAACGCTGGGGGAATTCTTTGGCAAAGTAGTTGGAGAGGGTGGAAGCAGATGTATCCACATCCACTGCGACCACCTTCGGATTAATCGCTGCGTACTGCGCCAGCGCCCGACCGTAACCTTCGCGCATTGACATCTCAGCCATGGGTTACCTGCCTCACCTCAAGCTCAGCCAGGGCTTGTTTGAGCTGGTCCGCATCGGGTATATTACCGTGCCAGTAGGCATCATTTTCCATGAAGGAAATCCCCTTGCCCTTTGTGGTCCTGGCAATGATTAATATGGGTTTATCATGAATTTCGCAGGCCAAGTCAAACGCTTCTACAAGCTGACGAACGTTATGTCCATTGACTTCTATCACATACCAGCCGCAGGCTTTCCAGCGTTCTGCCATGTGCTCCATCGGCATGATCTCATGTACCGGACCATCCAGCTGCACATCATTCAGGTCAAGGATGACAACCAGGTTTGAAAGTCGATACTTGGCTGCAACTGCTGCACCTTCCCAGACGATGCCAGCCTGGGATTCTCCGTCACCGATGAGAACATAAGTGCGTGAATCCGTTTTATTTATGCGCGCTGCCAGCGCCAGTCCTGAACCGACAGCCACACCATGCCCCAGGATACCACTCGTCATATCCACACCCGGAGTTTTCAAGCGATCCGGATGCCCCTGGTGCGGGCAATCCACTTCGCCCCAGTTATCCAATTCATTAACGCTGAAGAAACCCCGCCTGGTCAGCGCCGCATAGAGGACTGCCGAGGCATGCCCTTTGCTGAGAATGAACCTGTCCCGTCCAGGCATCTGAGGGTTTTTAGGGTCGATATTCATGACGTGAAAATAAAGTACAGAGAGTATCTCTGCCGCGGACAAGGCTCCCCCGGGGTGACCAGCACCACGCCTGTGAATGAGTGTCAGACTATCTGCCCGCAGTTTTATTGCCTTCTCTTCAAGATAGGCAATGCGTTCCTGGGTTAATACTGTCATAAGGACTCCTACAATCCGATCTCATGCCTTACACGTTGGGTATCTTCGCACCAATTGCCAACATTCCAACGTCCATAGACACCCATACCGCCCATTTCATTAGGTCCATAATAAACCTTAGCCCTTATCAGTGATAAACCGGGGTGTTTACCAGCCTGTTCCAGCGCGGCTTTGAGGCTTTCAAGAGTAACCCCCGCATCCAGGGCTAAGACTCCCGGAACAGCACTTGCCCATACCAGGTAATCCACTTGAATGCGATTGGCAGTGGCAAAATCCCGGCCGTATTGGTCATTCTGCAGTCCTGAAATCGCTGCCATCCTGCCGTTATCCAACAGGAAAATGCAGCCCCGCGCAGCGTGCTCCGCACCATCGATCAAGACCTGGGGATTCATGGTGAATGAGCCGTCACCGGTAAATGCGACCCCATAAAAAGGACGGCTTGCAGTACCGGTGGTCAGCAGCGCAGACACTGCAAACCCCATATAACTGGCACCGGTTTCGGTAAAGATTTTACCGTGAACTTCATCCTCCACGAGTTGGAAACCATTCGCCTGCACATCGCCTGCATCAAAAAAGGAGATGGCATTATTAGCCTTTGCCCAATCCAGGGCAGTAATTATGGCTGCCGGTTGGGTGAGCACTTCCTGCTGCCAGTAAGGGTCAAATAATACCGGGGAGGTCATGCGTTGGTGCTTCATTTCCTGCCAGGCGCGCTTCTTGGTTGAGCAATCTCC
>CAZSGL010000042.1:0-15791 GCA_964606265.1 uncultured Anaerolinea sp.
GATTTGCCACTGAAAAGGGTGTGGAAATCCTATTAAACGCGTTACCAAAAGTACTCGAGCATTATCCCAATGCCCTCGTTCAGTTCGTAGGACCTTACCAGAACATCATCGGTGAGGAGGACTATTTCGAGCGGTTAGCCAAGCAGATAAAGGGTTTTGAAGATAGTGGAAACTGGAAATTCCTGGGTTCATTAGACCCGCACCAAATGGCGGCATTTTTCCCCAACCTGGATGTACTTGTGCTGCCAAGCCTTAATTCAACAGAAGCATTTGGTCTTGTGCAGATAGAAGCAATGATGAATGGGGTACCCTGCGTGGCATCCAGCCTGCCGGGAGTACGCCAGCCGGTGATGATTCATAAAATGGGCAAAGTCTTCCCTATCGGGGATGCTGTTGCTTTGGCAGACTCCATACTGGAAGTTTTGGAAAAAAAAAGCAATTTCGATGTTCCGCAGGTTGATTTTTCCATGTACAATCCGGAAAGTGTAGCCAGGGAATATGAACACTTATTTGAGCAGATCAAAAAAGAATTAAGTTAATTTCATCGATGCGGAGTTAACAGCGTGACAACTGAGTCAGAGATCAATACAATCCGGGCAAAACAAATCCCCAGGAAACTCCCCAGTATGCCGTGGGTATGGAATGTGCTGCTCCTTGGAGTTCTGTTGATTGGAGCCTATTTCAGGTTCACCGGTATTAAGTGGGATGACAACCATCATCTGCATCCGGATGAACGTTTTTTGACCATGGTGGAGTCAAGCATCACGCCGGTCAAAACTCTCTCAGAGTATTTTGACACTGCCAATTCCAGTCTAAACCCTAATAACCGTGGCTACAACTTTTATGTTTACGGAACCCTGCCGATATTCATTGTGCGATATGTAGGTCATTGGACCGGACAGACCGGATATGACCAGATTCATGTGGTAGGTAGGATACTGTCCGGAGTTTTCGATCTTGGAACAATTCTTTTTATATTTCTGATTGGAAGAAAACTGTACCGTAATGCCAGGGTGGGATTACTGGCAGCTTTATTCCTGGCGCTATCTGTACTACCCATCCAACTTTCCCACTTTTTTGCGGTTGACACATTTGCTACATTTTTTGTTTATGTGGCTTTATATGCGGCTTTGGGCATCAGTGTGGCAAAAAATGGAGTAAGTACACTGCCCGATGATGTTACCCCTGAATCTCCAGAAAAAAAGACCTGGTGGTTGCAAAATTGGCGCCCGTTTATGCCCTACGCCATGTTTGGATTGTTCTTCGGGATGGCTTTGGCATCCAAGGTGAGTGTGTATGCTTTAGCGCTGGTTCTCCCCATGAGTTCATTGGTGTATTACCTGAACCTGAAACCTGAACATCGTGAAGCCGAGACAGGGTTCATCCTCAGGAACCTGTTCCTGGCGGGAATTATCGCCTTTTTCACTTTCCGGATCTTCCAGCCATATTCCTTCATGGGTCCCGGTTTCTTCGGTTTGAGCCTGAATAAGAATTGGATCAGTAACCTCAAAGAATTAAGCCATATCAGCAGCGGCGAGGTAGATGTACCTTTTGCACTTCAATGGGCACGCAGACCGATCACGTTTGCCTGGACAAACATGGTCAAATGGGGCCTGGGTTTACCACTGGGGCTAACCGCGTGGGCAGGGTTTGCCTGGATGGCCTGGCGGTCTGTCAAAGGGGATTGGAAAAAGCACCTTTTGATCCTATTCTGGGCGGCGTTTATTTTTGTCACCCAATCGGTCAATCCTGTCCGGGCAATGCGTTACCAGATGCCAATTTATCCGGCACTAGCTTTGATCGCTGCCTGGTTTATCTTAAAATTGTGGGATTCAGTTCCAAACCAGGTAAGAAAATTAACCAAGGTCAACTTTCACTGGAACAAAGTTTTTTCGATAGTTTTGTTAGTTGTTACTATTATTTCGAGCGCATTGTGGGCATTTGCGTTTACCCGAATCTATACACGTCCGGTGACACGAGTAGCGGCATCAGAATGGATTTACAGTCACATCCCTGCGGCAATTAATTTGCAGGTGGATCCGAAATCAGGTATGCAATTTATGCAACCGGTTGCCTATCAGAACTCGGCTTATATTTCTTCTGACATGCCCTATGTGTATGGATACACACCATCTGAGGATGTAAAGGTCTCAAGTTTTAAGATCGAACATGTTCTTGCAGCACAGGAAAATGTCAATCCCATATCGTTGTTAGTGTATATTCGCGAACCCCTTACGAACGGTGCAAATTATAAAGCCACCGGGTTTTACCAATCCGTGTTTGATACCTCGACTGATATCCAGGGCGGCATAGTGGAGATTCCATTCAATTTTCCGGCTCAACTTGAGAAGGGAAAATATTACGAATTGGTGATCGAAGTTGCTGAGCTGAACACATTACTCAAGATTGATGGAGGCGTCTCCCTCGAGATTTCTTCACAATCAGGGGGTCAAACCCGTTACTTTTCACAACCAGTGCATCGATTAACCAAAGACACTCCATATGAGGTCACCTTCACAGCTCAATCCGACGGGGCGGTGGCAAGAATCCAGTTTGGGCATGTCAGTGATATCCTCGGTCTACCTGCAGAGAAAAACCTCCTTGTTTCGATCTTCGATCCAGCTCAGCGCGATATACCATTGGGATATGGATCTATTAAAGATCAATTTGCTGCGGGGGAAGACCCACGGGGGGAAACCCGCTGGGTAGAACTTGATAACCCTGCGGTTTTAGAGCAAGGGAAAGTTTATTTGCTGCAACTTGCCCTCGATGCGAAATCAGGAGCACTTGGATTTTACAACGACGCACTGGTGATGGAATCCTCCTGGGACGATGCCATCCCCCTAGGGATGTTCGGTTACGGTCCATTCGGGTACGAGACCGGTTTGTATGGAAACAACCGTAATTTGGAGTTGTATTGGGTTGATAACACAGAGAAACTGGAACGCTTTTATGAAACCCTGGATCAATCGGATGTGATTCTCATCACTTCCAACAGGCAGTGGGGGACGACGGTACGAGTACCGGAACGATACCCATTAACCACCACATATTATCGATCCTTGTTGGGCTGTCCCGAGGGAAAGGATATTCTCTGGTGTTATGCTGTGGCAGAACCGGAGATGTTCACGGGGGAACTAGGATTTGAGTTGACCGCAGTGTTCCAAAGTGACCCTAATATTGGGAACTGGAAGATCAACGACCAATTAGCTGAAGAAGCATTTACTGTTTATGACCATCCAAAAGTATTGATCTTTCAAAAATCTGACTCTTATGACCAAAATGTGGTCAGGCAGAAACTGGGGAGTGTGGATCTTGGGAATGTTGTAAACCTGACACCCAAGCAAGCCAGCGATTTTAAAGGCAACCTATTCCTTTCGGATGAAGCAAAGAGTATTCAAACCACAGGCGGCACCTGGGCTGAGTTGTTCCCGGCAAATTCTGTTCTGAATGTTTATCCATGGCTGGCACTTCTGGTGTGGTACCTGGTGATCAGCCTCCTTGGACTGATCGTGTATCCGCTAGTCCGGCTGGTTTTCAAGGGGTTACCCGATAAGGGGTATCCATTTAGCAGGTTGACGGCGATACTGTTGCTGGCATATTTTACCTGGCTGATTGCCTCGGTCGGAGGACAGTTCTCGCGCTTGACAATTATTGGTGTGATTTCCGGCCTGGTAATCCTCAACGGATTTCTGGCATACCAGCAGCGGGAAGAGCTGCTACTGGAACTCAGGACAAGAAAACGCTATTTCTTGAAGGTTGAACTGGTTATGCTGGCGCTGTCTGCCTTGATGCTATTCATCCGCTGGAGTAACCCGGATTTGTGGCATCCATGGCGCGGTGGTGAGAAACCGATGGACTTGTCCTATTTTACAGCGGTGCTCAAGAGTACAGTATTCCCACCGTTCGATCCCTGGTATGCAGGCGGATACATCAACTACTATTACTTCGGGTTTGTGATCGCGGCAGTGCCGACAAAGTTATTGGGCATTGTTCCGGCAGTAGCGTACAACTTTATCATCCCAACCCTTTTTGCATTAACAGGGCTAGGTGCATTCAGTATCGGCTGGAACCTGATAAGTCGCCGGGTTACGAGCGGCGAATCACCGACATTGGAGGAAACCAGGATTTCCGACAGGCGCAGTTTTAGCGCCGGCACCATCAGCCTAATCTTTACGCTGATTATTGGCAACCTGGGGTCGGTAAGAATGATCTGGCAGGCTTTTCAAAAGATCGCTGCACCAGGAGGAACGATTGAAGGCGCAAAATTCTTAGAGCGTATCACCTGGTTCATTAAAGGACTGGCAGAATATGCAAAGGGTGCTAACTTGCCAGTGGGCATCGGAGAATGGTACTGGACGCCTTCACGCGCATTACCCGGTGATACGATCACTGAATTCCCATTCTTTACCTTCACGTATGCTGACCTGCATGCTCACATGATTGCGCTACCGATCACCATCCTTATGTTGGGTTGGGCAATCAGCATCCTGTTGAACAGGTGGGATAGAAAGGGTATAAAACCAGTTCGATTCACCTTCGAATTGTTAGCCACATTGCTGTTCGGTGGGTTGTGCCTTGGAATCCTAAGGACCACCAATACCTGGGATTTACCCACCTACCTGGGATTGATCATTGCAGCGATTACTTTCACAATCTTCCGCTATGGTGAACCTCCTCAAAGGCTTGCCCCGCAATGGCCGTTGTGGTTGAGAAAAGCTGTTTACATTTTTCTAGTCATTGCTTTTCTCGCGGTGGTTTCAAGCATCTTGTTCCTGCCATTCTCGAAATACTATGCCCAGTCTTATGGCAGTATTGACAGGTGGACAGGGGACCATTCACCCTTAGGTTCATACCTGGTGCACTGGGGTTTACCCTTTTTCCTGATCGTCACCTGGTTTGTATGGGAAACTCGAGA
This sequence comes from uncultured Anaerolinea sp., assembly GCA_964606265.1. GTDB lineage: Bacteria > Chloroflexota > Anaerolineae > Anaerolineales > Anaerolineaceae > UBA6107. Next base: position 4,919 of record CAZSGL010000042.1, read on the forward strand.
ATGGCTGGCAGCCACTCCGGCTTCGTCACTTAATAAGGTAAAACCATACCTGGTTTATTTGCAGATATTAACGATGTTATTTGCAGCTATCCTAATCCTGCTGACCTTATTGGGAATAAAGATCGGCTGGCTGGTTGTATTGCTGGCAGCCTGGGATCTAATCCTCTTAATGCGTCCTGGTCAAACGGACCAGAAACGCATTGTGCATTTTATGATTGGAACTGCCCTGGTGCTGACGTTGTTTGTGGAACTGTTCGTGCTGGTCGGCGACGTGGGACGGATGAATACAGTATTCAAATTTTATTACCAAGCATGGACATTGCTCAGTATCAGCGCTGCAGCGGCATTGCTGTGGCTAATACCAGCGGTGAAGACGGTATGGAAGGAAGGTTTCGTTTCGATCTGGCAGGCAGCCCTGGCAATATTGCTCATAGGTGCCTGCCTGTATCCTGTTACAGCCGCCACTGACAAGATGCGCGACCGCATGTCTAACCTTACTCCCAGAACGCTGAATGGACTTGAGTTCATGAAAACATCCACCTATGCCGACATGGATAGGTTGTTGGACTTAAGCCAGGATTATCGCGCCATTCAATGGATGCAGCAGAATGTGCAGGGATCACCTGTGATAGTAGAAGCTAATACGGTTGAATACAAATGGGGTAACCGCTACACAATTTACACGGGTCTTCCGGGAGTACTTGGGTGGAATTGGCACCAACGGCAACAACGCGGGGCGATTGATCACAACGGAATCGCCAACCGCCTGGCTGAAATCCCCGAATTCTATTTGACTGAAGACGTTGAGATAGCACGCAAGTTTATTGAAAAATATAATGTCGAATACATCATCCTGGGTCAACTGGAACAGGCATACTACCCTGGAAATGGATTATTGAAATTCAAGCAGTACACCGGGTTGTATTGGACTGAGGTATACCGTGACCTGGATACAGTGATCTACCAGGTTGTGGATTGATGATGCTGAGGAATAATTGAAAGACGTTCTGGCTTTCCTGAATTGGTATGGGATTATCACGATCGTGGGTGTGTTTTCCTTGCCGATTGCGTTTCGATTTTTACCCCGCCTGGCAAGCAGGGGATATGCCTTTCTCAGACCACTCAGCCTATTAATATGGGGGTATTCTTTCTGGATATTAGGTTCACTTGGTATCCTGCAGAATGACCTGGGAGGTGTGTTACTCGGATTGGGAGTATTGGTAATCTGCTCATTGGTACTGCTCCGCGGAGAAACGAGAGAACAATTAAAGGAGTGGTTTAAACACAACTGGAAGACAGTAATCGTGGTGGAAGTGGTCTTCTTTGTGTTTTTCGCTGGATGGACAGTAGTACGCGCCGCCAATCCTGAAGCGGCGTATACTGAAAAACCAATGGAACTGGCATTTATCAATTCCATTTTGAAATCCGAATCATTTCCTCCGCAGGACCCGTGGCTTTCAGGCTATGCAATTTCCTACTACTACTTTGGATATGTGCTGGTTTCAATGCTTACCAGGGTTACCGGTGTGGCATCTGCGGTGGCCTTCAACCTGAGTTCATCATTGTGGTTCGGTATGACCGCTGCCGCGGTCTATGGGGTCCTACATGATCTGATCCATGCCTGGCAAACCCACAAATCCAGGTCGGACGCGACTATCACGGACAAGGCAATCAAAAAACTCGCCAGGTCAGGCGGATTGTTGGGTTCGTTTTTTCTGCTACTGCTGGGGAACCTGGAAGGCTTGTTGGAAGTCCTTTATGCCAAAAGATTCTTCTGGACGACTGCTGCTGACGGCAGCTTAACCTCGCGGTTTTGGAGCTGGTTATCCATTTTAGAACTAAACACAGCACCCATCGAGCCGATTTCCTGGATGCCAAATCGCACAGCCGGGTGGCTATGGTGGAGGGGATCGCGAGTGATCCAGGATATGAGCATGAACGGGGGAAACATCGAGGTGATTGACGAGTTTCCGTTCTTCACCTACTTGCTTTCGGATTTGCACCCTCATCTCCTTGCCATGCCAATTTGCTTATTGGCACTGGCAATGGCGTTGAATTTATTTTTGACAATTGGCAAAAAGGAGTCTCCTTTTCCCATTTCTTTCTCCTGGCTACGCAGGTGGGAATCGTGGTTAACGGTTCTTATCCTGGGAAGCCTGGCATTCTTAAACACGTGGGATTTTCCGATCTATGTCGGGTTGTCTGTGGTGGTGGCCCTGTACAAGCGGATTCAAGAGGCAGGCTGGTCCCGGGCGCGAGTATGGGAGTTCCTATTAAACGGAATAATGTTAGGAGTCGCTGGGGTTATCCTGTTCCTGCCTTTCTATATCGGCTTTCAATCACAAGCCGGCGGGATATTGCCAAGCCTGGAATATATGACCAGGGGGATCAACTTCTGGATCATGTTTGGGATTTTCCTGAGTTTGCTGCTTATCTGGCTTGTTTTTACGATGAGGCAGAAGGAAATTAGATTTTCATTTGCGAAAGGCATCAAGTTCGCGGCTTTCTGCTTCCTCGGTTTATTCTTACTCTCCACTTTGTGGGGATTAATCCTATTCAATCTCGCCGGGATGGGAGAGAGTTTGGCAGCTTTTTCAAATGCAACCCTAGGGGGACTCGAGGCCAAATTTAGTACTCTTGTTAGCGACTTGCCTAATACGAAAACCTTTTGGGATACCCAGCTTTTCAACTTGTACACCCTTTGGGGAAATAATGCAGTTTCATTAAACGCAAGCCTAACAGCTGTTGGTGACAAAATGGTCATGGGAGGACAGGCATTTTCAGGATCACATGGAAATTATTCCGTGTTGGCTATCATCCAGGAATCCATCATCCGCAGGATCGTCTCTCCGGGCGCTTGGCTTACCCTGGCTGCTTTGCTGACACTTGTCTGGGGATTGCTGGTTGGACATAATACGCCTATTGAGGCGGAGGTCGAGAAGGAATCCTCTGTTGGAGTGGAATTACAGGAACCGAATGTCAAAATATTTGTGCTCATATTGGTCCTGTTCGGGCTGGGGTTGACCATATTCCCTGAGTATTTTTACCTGCGCGACCAATTTGGCTCACGCATGAATACGATATTCAAATTCTATTTCCAGGCGTGGATGTTCTGGTCTATAGCAGCAGCGTTTGCGAGTGTCGAATTGCTGGCAGCTTTAAAACGCTGGAAGTTTGCCGTGTTTTCTGTTTTTTGGACTGGGTTGATCGTGGCGGGGTTGGTGTATCCGGTGGTCATGCTGATAAACAAGACCAGTAATTTTTCTCCGATCGTGTGGACTTTGGACGGTAATGAATATATCTCCCGCTATAATCCCGACGACTACCTGGCATTCAATTGGCTGGCAACGGAGGATTATGGGATCGTGGCAGAAGCGGTCGGTGGAAGTTACACTGACTACGCAAGAATTTCCACACGCAGCGGTTTACCGACGGTACTAGGGTGGCCGGGGCATGAGAGTCAATGGCGCGGAGGTGCAACAGAAATGGGCAGCCGGGCGGGGGATATTAGTACTTTATACGAAACAACCTCCACCGATGAAGCTTTAGTGATCATCCAGAAATACAAGGTTCGCTATATCTACCTGGGAAATCTCGAGCTAACGCAATACAAGGTAGCCAGGGAGAAATTCGACGAAATCCTAGATCTGATCTATTCCAACGGAAGTGTCACTATTTACGAGGTTCCGCCAAATTATGGAAACTAATCAATTGCCATTGTTGACTAATCGATACAGAACTGCTACCTATGAAGTGATGGTTTATGCCATCATTCTGATAACCGCAATTCTTTTCCGGTTTGTAATGTTGGGAGATCAGGGACTAACAGACGGAGAAGCCCTACAGGCGCTGCAGGCATTGGACGCATCCAACGGACAGCAAGTTGCGATGGGTAGTGAACCCGGGTATTTGGGATTGACAAGCCTGTTATTTGGGGTATTCGAGGGAAGCAACTTTTGGGCAAGGTTGTGGCCGGCAGTTTTTGGAGCATTGTTTGCAATTGTGCCTGTTTTGTACCGCGATCCCCTGGGGAAGGTCACAGCCCTCATATTGGCGGCGTTAATTGCAATTGACCCGGGTATGATCAGCCTATCACGCAGCGCAGGCAGTTCGATAATTGGAATCGCCTCCTTGTTTGCCTGCATTGGATTTCTTCTCAAGCGGAAGCCGATCATCGCGAGCATTTTTGGCGGTCTCGCCCTGCTTGGCGGCTCTGCCATCTGGCCGGGAATCCTTGTCTTGGGACTGGTTTTCTTTGCAATGCGTCCCTCAAGAACAACAACATTGGACACCCCCGAAAGCGATTTTCACCCCGGGTGGAAACGATTGATCCTGCCTGGCCTTGTGACTACATTGATTGTTGCCAGCCAATTCTTTGTGCAGTTGAACGGGATCAGTGGTATTGGTGGAAGCCTGGCAGGATACTTGGAATCCTGGTCTGGCAATGTGAGCCTGGGTATCGGACATTTCTTCATCATGGTTTTTTGGCTGCAAATACCGCTAATTATTTTCGGGATCGCTGCAATTATCAACGGACTTTTGAAAAAGGAACGCAAAACCTGGTTACTTGGAGTTTGGTGGGTACTGGCATTGTTGGTTGTGGTAATTAATCCATCACGGAGTGCAGCAGACCTTGGATGGTCCTCGATACCGTTACTGGTTTTATCAGCCAACTTCCTGGCAAACCTCATCAACAAACTTCGCTTTGATAACCGTTTTATCGCACTGGCACAATTTGTGTTAACTTTTCTCATGATAGCTCTGTCATTCTATTACCTCATTAATATCACCAAGGCACCTGAGATCGATCCGGTTCTTTTTCGGAATAAAATTATTGGTGCAGTCCTACCAATGTTCTTGCTGATTGCGATAACCATACTATTCACCTGGGGATGGAATACTTCCTCTGCCAAAACGAGCCTGGTTCTCAGCCTTTCGTTATTAGGGGTACTGATGATTTTTGGCAATGGCTGGAAAGCCACCGGTTGGACGTCTCCAGCAGTATCAGAACTGTGGGCAGGCGAACCCGTTGTGATCGGTGACGGATTACTGCAGAAGATTGTCAGTGATCAAGGCCGGTGGACCAGCGGACAGGCTTCTGCGATCGATGTCGAAATAGCAGGTGTGGATTCTCCATCTTTAAGATGGGCTGTAAGGAATGTGGAACAACTGACGCTTTCAAACCAAGTAAATCAAAAAACCACCTCCTCCTTACTGGTTACACCCCCGGAGACAGCTTTATCGACGGAAACATCCTACCGCGGAGAGAAGATACTATGGTCTGCATTGCCTGACATTCAGATCATGAATGGCTGGAACTGGATCAAATGGACAGTTTTTCGCGATGCCCCCATGAAAGAAACGGAGATTATTCTCTGGGCGAGAAATGATTTATTCAAAACCACTACACCGTAAAAACATAAGGACAAGTGATGACCCCAAAAAACCTGATTGCCATCGATGGCCCTGCTGCGTCTGGAAAATCCACCCTGGCTGAAATCCTGGCTCAAAAGCTGGGATACTTTTACTTTGATACGGGTGTAATGTACCGTGCTGCAACACTGGTGGCGTTGGAGAAATTTGGTAATGTCGATGACGAGAGATTGGTATCAAACCTTGCTGCTGAAATTCAGATTGATGTCCAAAACCCTTCCGTGGAGGATGGGCGACGGATGGATGTGCTCGTGGATGGCAGAGATGTGACTTGGGAAATTCGCACCCCAATGGTGGACCGGAATGTTTCTAAAGTATCAGCGTATAAAGATGTGAGGGCAGCGTTAACCGACCAGCAGCGGCGAATTGGCTCGCGTGGAGACATTGTTATGGTTGGACGAGATATCGGAACAGTGGTATTCCCGGATGCAAGTAAAAAAATATACCTGGATGCAAGCCCGGAAGAACGTGCGCAAAGGAGATTCAAGGAAACTCATTGCAGGGGAGGAAAGACAACTTATGATGAGATCCTTGCATCAATTCGAAACCGGGATGAGATCGATTCATCCAGGATCGTTGCCCCACTGAGGATTGCTGAGGACGCTTTCATAATTAATTCTGACAAGAAGGCGATTGAGCAGGTAGTCGATGAAGCCATGACTTACCTGACCCATTAATTACAGAAAATGTTGGATAATAAAAGGTGGGGTCATCATTTAGTTGAGCGGTGACACCAAGTATTTAGTCATTGGAGGGCAGTATGTGTGACACCGTTGTAGCATTGGCAAATTCGACCAAAGACGGCAGCGTCCTGTTTGCTAAAAATTCTGATCGCGACCCGAATGAAGCCCATGAAGTGATAATGCTTCCCGGTCAAAAATATGCGGCAGGGAGCACAGTTAAATGCACATACATTGAGATACCTCAAGCCGCGGAGACATACAAGGTGATGCTTTGCAAACCCTTTTGGATCTGGGGCGCGGAAATGGGTTCCAATGAATTTGGTGTGACCATCGGTAACGAAGCCCTCTTCACGCGTATCCCATACGGCAAAGAACCGGGATTGATCGGCATGGATTTTCTGCGGCTGGCGCTGGAGCGCGCGCAGACTGCAGAGAAAGCCCTGGAAACCATCACTGGTTTATTGGAAACCTACGGACAGAGCGGCAATTGTGGATTTGCACACCCGATGTACTACCACAATAGTTTCCTGATTTGTGATCAGCAGGAAGCCTGGGTGCTGGAAACTGCCGGAAAGGAGTGGGCAGCGGAAAAAGTGCAGGATGTGCGCTCAATTTCAAACGGCATCACGATTGGCAATCATTGGGATAAAGCATCCAAGAACCTGGTATCTACTGCAATCGAAAAAGGCTGGTGCAAGAGCGCGGCTGATTTCGATTTTGCACGCTGCTATTCAGATCCACTCTATACGCGTTTCAGTGACGCGAAAAATCGCCAGGTGTGCACTACCAAGAATCTACAGGCGAGCAAAGGCGAGATCACTCCTGAATTGATGATGGCACTCCTGCGAACGCATTCTGTTGACCGCTCAAGCGAATGGCGGCCAGATCACGGCATCATTGGTGCAGATGTGTGCATGCACTCAGGTTGGGGACCCGTCCGGCTAAGCCAGACAACCGGATCACTTGTCACCCACATGGAAAAGGAATTAACGACACACTGGGTAACCGGCACATCGGCACCCTGTACCTCAATTTTTAAACCAGTGTGGATGGACAGCGGCGTTCCAGATTTTGGCAAGCCTCCCCAAGGAGCATATTCAAAGGATTCGATGTTTTGGAAACACGAGGAAGTCCACAGGTCCATCCTGGTGGATTATGCAGAACGCATTAAATTGATCGAATCAGAGCAAAAAGAATTGGAGCGGGGATTTCTGGAATTAGTGCGACAATTGGGAAAGAAAAGTCAATCTGAGAGGGCACGAATCTCACTTGATTGCTATAATAAATCGGATGCAGTGGAATCAAATTGGGTTGGAAAAATTAAGCAGCACAAGGTAAAAAACAAAAACGCATTGTTATACAAGGCAGCATGGGATCAAAATAACAAAACCGCAGAAATGCCAAAATGAATTTAGGACTAATTAATGGTTGCTGCCACACTCTTTGAAAATAGCCCCTACATTGACCTTCCATACCATCTCATTGGATGGATAGGTTGGTTTGTATTGGCAGCATTGGTCTTTTGGGGATTGCGAAAAAACCTCGTAATCGAAAAAAGAAAAGGGTACTGGCTTACTTTCGGGATATTGATCTTCGCTTCACTTGCGGCAGCGGTTGTTTTTGTTGTCTACCTGACCAGTTTTAAACCCATTCCGTTACCCAATGTTCCAAGAGAGAACGCATCACCGATCATCCAGGTGCTCATTGCCATCCCATGGTTGATCACTGCAGGATTCCTGGGCGTGTGGCCGACAGTGCTATTTGCATTCCTCTCCGGAATACTAACCGCCATCTGGGGCACTCACAATGTCTTTACACCTTTGGAGTATGCCATCGTGGCAATGGTACTTTCCCTGGTCTTGAGGCAAAATTACCGATCCAGGTTATTCGCGTTCTTACGGACACCCCTTGGCGCCAGTATTGGGGTTGCTGTACTAACGACACCGCTATTCCTGCTGAGCAGCTTCTTCAGTACCAATGGGTCTTTGGCTGCCAGGTTGGACTACTCGTTCACGCAATCCTGGGTCAGCATGTTCTCTAATGTAGTGCAACTGCTGGTTGCAGGTCTAGTGTGCGAAATCTTTATGGTGACAAAAACCCGAAACTGGGTGAAGATGAAAACTTTTATCCCTTCACCTTATGAAACCGGTTTGCAGGACCGGGTAGCGTATATTTCTCTGCCCCTTGTGGTAGCGCTTTTATTGACACTGGCAATTGCAGACTGGATCGTGGCTGGTAAGGCAGCCAGGGAGATGATGCAGAGCCGACTTGAAAGCACTGCCCGCATTGCAGCAGATAATATTCCCTCAGTGATTGATACCGGGCAAGGTTTAATCCTGGATATTGTCGCTGGAAAAATACCCCTGGATGACACTACGTTGGCGAGGGATTTCCTCAAGCTCAAACTCAGAAGCGTTCCCTTCTTTTCGCAATTATTCCTATTCGACTTGACCGGAGTGCCGATCACGGGTTACCCGCTTGACGCAAAGACACCGCTACAATTAAGTGCGGAAGAGACAGCCGGGATTCAGTTAGCACTCAATGGGGTACTGGTGCAAAACTACCTGGTTGCACCTGAGACAGGTGAGACGTCGGCATATGTTGTTTATATCGCAGCTATTCCTGATGAATACGGATTACCCAAGGGTGTTATCGTTGCCAGGTCAAACCTGGCTCTTAGTCTGTTTTCTCAACCAGCCATCCAGGCTTTGGATGAGATCACAACTGATGGTGGTACCGGTGTGATCCTTGATCTTGAAGACCGGATACTTTATAGCACGAATCCTGCCCTGGTATTTACTGAGTATCAGGGATCTGTACCAGATGCCTCAGAGTTCTTTGAGGATATAGGTACTGATGGCACACGTTCATTATCTTACGCAGCCATGACTGAAAAACGCGATTGGAAGGTGATCCTCTCATTGCCGGCGAGTTATGCGCAGGATCTGGCGCTTAAAACCGCTATTCCATTATTGGCAATTTCATTGCTCATTTCCTTGTCAGCCTATTTTCTTGTGCGGTTCATGGTGGGAAGCCTGACTGCATCACTTTCATCACTGGCGTTGAAAGCCGACGAAATATCCAAAGGCGGACTAGACAACCAGATTATTGTTCATGGTGTTGATGAGGTGGGTAGACTGGGTTCGGCCTTCGAACAGATGAGGTTGAGTCTAAAAAAACGTTTGGATGAATTGGATACATTATTAGAGGTCAGCCAGGGAATTGCTACGAATTTTGGGCTGGAGAAGATCGCTCATCATTTGTTAAACGCTTGTGTGGCTCATGGAGCGGATTCTGCCAGGCTTGTATTATTGGGTGAAACACTGGCGGGTGTTAACCAGGAACTGTTGGCATTCAGCGCTGGATCCTCGGGTGAAGTCTATAAAGATATGGACAAGATCATCCTTGAACAGGTAAATGAGGAGCCTGTAGTTGTTATTCCTTCAAAAGCACGTATAAAACGTCTTGTGACCGAAAAAGGAGTACCCATTCCAACGGCATTGGCAGGCTGGTCAATTCGTGATGGCGATATCCTTTTCGGACTTCTATGGATCGCGTACGATCAATCTCATCGTTTCCAGGATGAGGAAATCAGATTCTTGAATACGATTGCAGGTCAAGCTGCGTTGGCAGTATCCAATGCTGGATTGTATTTGAAAGCGGAAGTTGGCAAACAAAGATTGGAATCAGTCCTGGCGTCCACACCGGAATCTGTTCTCGTTGTTGATGATGAAGACTCTCTTATCGTTGCCAACCATGCTGCCCGATTAGTTGAAGGACTCGTTGAAGGCAGTGAAAAGGGTACCTCCGGTGAGTTTTACATACTTTCCAATATACTCCTAGAAAAGATCAAATCATTTGACTCAGGCAAGGGGATCACTCAAGAATTGCAACTGGAAAACGGAAATACTTATGAACTCTCAATCTCTGCAGTAGAAGTGGATGATGAGATGGTCGGCAAGGTTTGTGTCTTGAGAGACGTAACCGAGTTCCGTGAGCTGGAGAAATTAAAAACCGACTTTATTGCCACTATCAGCCATGATTTACGCGCACCTATGGGAATTCTTCGGGGCTATGCAACAATGATCCAAATGGTCGGGGACCTTACCCAGCAGCAAAAGGAATATGCCGAAAAGATCTCGGATGGACTTGAAGGATTGGACCAAATGGTGGAAAAGCTTCTTGATATCGGCAGGATTGAATCTGGCGTAAACCTGCAAGTGGATACCGTGGCACCTACGGATCTTTTCGACCATGTAATCCGTTTATTGCAACCCCAGGCAGCTCAACGGAAAGTCCAGGTAATGCGCGAGCTCACCTGGTCGCAAGAGATCCAGATCGAAGCCGACAAGGCATTACTACAACAAGCCTTATACAACCTGATTGAAAATGCGATTAAGTTCTCGCCTGTGAATGGGCAGGTTTTTCTACGCTTACAGGTCTTGGAAGATAAAGTGATATTTGAAGTACAGGACCAGGGCCCGGGAATTGCTCCGCTTGATATCCCCAAGATATTCGAACGGGGAAGTGGAACTGGCCGGAACCAGGATGTGGTCTTGAGGGGCAGTGGATTAGGCCTTACAATTGTAAAATCGATTGCAGAAAGACATGGGGGAAGAACCTGGGTGAAAAGTGTTCTGGGAAATGGAAGTACCTTCTTCCTGGAAATCCCTCTTCGACAGGATAAAATAGAGTAAGTTTGTCAAATTGCTTGCAAAACTGAAAAACGTGGTATAATTTCGGGTTGCATGAAATTT
>CAZSGL010000043.1:0-7138 GCA_964606265.1 uncultured Anaerolinea sp.
GGTCACAATCCAGGCTGGCTTGACCATCGTATGGGACCCCTATCTTTTGTTATTTGTTTCACATGGGAGAATTTCCGCCATCCCTGTGTGCAAGGGATTTAGGACTGCTATATTAGGGTTTATCTAACCGAATAATCAAACAAATAAGATAAATAATACCCTTATTAGCAGTATAGCACAATAAAGTTGAGAGCGTTAGCCTGATCTTTCTCTCAATTAACAATTGAAACAGGATTAATTACACCGCTACCAAAAATTACGGAAAAGTGACCATCATAGAGTATTAATTAATCCAAAAACAGAGTAGTGCACTCATGTATGTGTAGCACTTAATCTGGTTGATTAACATAACTTTATTACAGTTAGGGCTTCATATTTGCAGCGATCGAACTTTTTCGCCTGGCGGGGTTTAGGCGGAGTTGTCTCGCGGGAAAAGTGTCTTCATCCCCAGTCTTTCCACCTGCGCCTGCATTTCATCATCGGTTGGCGCTGAAGTGAAACTGTTGGCCGCGTTGATTATCCTTGGGAAAATGTGAACATCTCCAGCCGTGTTCAGGAATACTCCCGCATGCCCCAGCACCCAGTGCACCGCCAGGTCAATATCCACCTGTTCTTCCAGCGGACGGTACCAGGTGGCGCGTGTGCGCTCCTGCTCCTCCCACGGACGATGCACCAGGGATTTGATGGTCTGCACGGCGATGTTGCGCTCCCGGCAAACAGCAAACAGCTTCATAAAATCACTGAGATACTGCTTGTTTTGCGCCATCAGGTAGCTGAAGGGCAGCAAAACCGAGTCGAAATCAAAGCGCTCGAGCGCTTTCAGATGCATCACCGGCGTGGTCACGCCATGACCGGTCACCCCTATAAAGCGCACCAGCCCTTCCTCGCGCGCCTGTATGACGGCTTCAAGCGCGCCGCCAGCCCCCATGGCTGTCTCCCACTCAAGTGGATCCACCAGGAAGTGAAGCTGGATAAGGTCCACCTGGTCTACCTGCAACCTCTCCAGGGAACGGTGAATTTCCTCCCGCGCTTTTGCTGCGGTGCGTTCACCGGTCTTGGTGGCGAGGAAGAAGCTCCTGCCGTGACGTTTGATCCAGTCTCCTACGCGAAGTTCAGCCTCGCCGTAACTGGCAGCCACATCCATATGGTTCACCCCGTTGGAGAATGCCAACTCCAGGGTGGCATCCGCCTCCGCTTGCGTAACTCTCGAAAATGCCGCTGCACCCAGGAGAATGCGGGTGCTCATGTGACCGCTGCGTCCAAATGCTAGTTTTGGGATCATGGGGTTGCCTCCTGGTAGTACAGAATTTCCCAACAGGTTTTTGTTGGCTGCTGTGGATTCTAATTAGTTCTCGAGTTAATCATATCATTTTCGCGCCCGCATGAATAAGCATGACGCAAATCTCCACGCATCTGGCTGATTACCCATCCCCCCCATATTTTCTGGCGGCCTTTTCTCAATATAAATATTTCAATTGTGAATAATAGACTATAATTTAGATAAACATTGTAATAATTATGTGGGAGGAAAACCTGATGCGTAATAATTTTTCCGTGATACTCGCCCTGTTCTTCCTGATTGTAGCCTGCACCCCGGTTGCCAGCCCCGATCCGACACAAAACCTGCCTGTCCTTGAGCCGGATGGAATTTCCGCGACAAGCTCAAATACTCAGGTACCATCAACTGCAACACTCCAACCTTCTGTTGAACCAACTCCCACGGCTGCTCCACAGCCAGCCCTGTTTGATCGAGAAAATTTCCGTAAATTTGCTGTTACACGCAGTTACTATCCGGGATTTGAAGACTGGCTCGCTGAAAGAACTTATTCGACGATCTCGACCTCATTCAGCCCGGATGGCAGGAAGATGGCCATTTCTGCTTGTTGGGGGGATATTTCAAGTGGCTGGTCTTGCCAGTCGGCAAGTAGCGGATTCCTGGTGGTGGTTGATGTGGACAACGGTGAATTGCTCAACGAAATTCCCCTTGAGGATGCCTGGCCTGGTCCATCGGCATTTACCCCGGACGGAAGCATGCTGATGTTTTCCACCAATAAACGCAAGGTGCGCCTGTGGGATCTGGCTGCCAATCAAGTACACACTACCTTTCTCGATGCGCCTGCAGTAGGCCCAGCTCAATACCCGGATGTCGCCATTGCCCCTGACGCGAGCAGTTTTGCCGCCGCAACCAGGGATGCGCTTTACGTATGGACCCCTTCTGGTGGAGTACTCCTGCAAGCACCGGCGTTCAATACCAGGGTAGATGCAGGGTTGACTTACTCCGCAGATGGCACTCGCCTGATCGTGTTTTCAGCTAACCGGGCAGGAGTTGATGTTTACAGCACAGCCGATTGGACTTTAGTCCGTTCCGTGAACTTGGTAGATATTGCGGATGCTGATATTTCTCCCGATGGGCGTTTGCTGGTGGCATTTTCAGTACAAAGCAATAAAGTGCTGGTTTGGGATATTGATACAGGAAAGCAAATTGCCGAATTTGATCCGGGATTGCGATTGCTCTCGATCAAGTTAAATCCGGCGGGAGATTTGTTGATGATTTCAGGTTATCCGGATTTGAGTGATCAAGATGACTACTCGATTTTCGGTGCCATCTACGAAACACAAACCTGGTCACAGTTGGATAACTTCTATACATACAGTGCAGAAGGCAAATTCACATTCAATAGTGACGGCAGCCGTATGCTTGTTTTTGCAGCGTTTGGCAAAACGCTCTGGGAAATGCCCAACGCGCAATTGATCGCTGGATTTGAGGTGGTGCAACAATTCCAGGGGGCCCTGGCAGCTGGTGATTATGACACCGCCGCATCCCTCTTCGAGGTGATCGAAGGTGATGAGGCTTACCTGTTGGAATTGGGGATTGATCCGGATGATCTGGCAGGCAGCTTTAGCGCATTGTGCGAAGCCGGAACCATTTTTTGCCATCCAGTGAAGGAACTGGTGATGATGGGCTATGACTGGGAAACCATGACCTACATGGTACGTCTGGAAGATCCCTCCGGTGACGTGTTCGTATCACCCGAGGGTGCCACAATCACTTACTTGTATCTTTTAGAAGGGGTGGACGGGCAGCCCAGGCTCATTTACCCGGCGATGGAATAGCCGCTCCGACCAGGTCCCAAAGGTTACCGTAGAGATCTTCAAAAACCGCAACCGTACCGTAGGGGGCGGTTTTTGGTTCCCTTGCAAATTTGATTCCTGACGTTAACATTTCTTGATAGTCACGCCAGAAGTCATCCGTGTGCAAAAACAGGAACACCCTTCCGCCGCTTTGGTTGCCAATGGCTTCCTCCTGCACGGGTGAATTGGCACGGGCGAGCAGCAGGGTTGTACCGCTTGAGCCGGGAGGAGCAACGGTCACCCAGCGTTTATCCTGTTCAGGTTGATAGGTGTCTTCCATTAGCGTAAAATGCAGCTTGTCGCAGAAGAAAGCAATCGCTTCGTCGTAATCGCGGACTACCAGCGCGACGTGCATAATGGATTGATTCATTGATGTCCTCCTGTTATGAAACGCAAATTACCCTGCTGGTTCCATCTGCTTAATTGAAAAGAAACCGACTGGTCTTACGACTTTCTTATTCCTTGTTGATCCTTTTTACGATGGCGTCCAAACCAAACACAAACAGGGTGATCAATCCGACCACCGCGAGTCCGCCTAGAATGCAGATGAATCCCATCAGGGCCGCCCGCGACCCATAGATCCAGGCGATCAATCCCAAACCGACCACGAGTAAGAGAACCAACCCACCGACGATCAGATGAGCAGTTGTATTGGATGCATACTTGCGCAGATCACGAGCCATTGCAACTCCAATGTAAAAGGAGAAATAGGTCTATACAATATACCATTTCCTTCAGAGTTCAGGAGAGGATTAATTCCCTGTTGGTGGCGCGTCCGAGGAGTTTTAATTCGTGTATGTGGCACGCGAAAGCTTCGCGATAGGTGCTGTAAACCGTATAGCGGATATTAAACTCCTCGCATGTTGCCTGTACGATATGGGCTATGCGAGGATAGTTCAAATGGCAAATATGCGGAAGTAAATGATGCTCGATTTGATAGTTCAGTCCGCCGACATAAAAATTAAGCAGGCGGTTTCGTGGAGCAAAGTCAACGGTTGTCTCTACCTGGTGTACAGCCCACTCGTTTTCGATGTGTAATGGATCACCGGTTGGTTCCGGAAATGCAGAATCACTATTAATGTGAGCCAGTTGAAATACAATTCCCAGGATCAGCCCCACGGTGAACATGATGATCAAGTAGCCGATCAATACCTGCCACCACGGGAAAACCAGCGATGGCAGCACAAACATGATCGCGATATAAGAAATCTTGCCCGCCCAAAAGGTGATTTTTTCCTTCACATCCATTTTTGGATAAATGTGAGTGGCATCCGATCTGCCGAAAAATACCATCATGAAATCACGCAGGAAGAAATCAAAAGCAATAAAGCTGTAGATTATCGGGAAGTACCATGCCTGGGTTCTGTAGAGTGGTTTCCAGGGGACGCGCGGCGTGAGCCGCAGAAGGCCAAATGTTTCAATATCGTCATCAAATCCGGCAACGTTGGTATAGGTATGATGCCAGATATTGTGCTTGGTGCGCCAGCGGAAACTGCTCATTCCAAGCAGCTCAGCGCTCAGCCCGAAGAACTTGTTGAGGCGGGGATTATTGGAGTATCCGCTATGGTTGGCATCGTGCATCACGTTAAAGCCCACGGATGCGATCGCCATCGCCCACACCAGGCATAAGATAACGATTACCAGCGGTGGAAAATTACCGAGTAGTATAAGCAGGTAGGTCCCCAGCCACCAGCTCATGATCACCGCTGTCTTCAGATACATCGCGGGAACATCGCGCGCGGGCAACTTGTTTACGCGAAGAAATTCAGTAACGCGCTCATTAAGGGTTTTCTGGAAATTACGCCGCTGCGTGAAGGGAAGGCTTCGCGCATGAGACCCGAGTTTTACGTTTATAGCTGTTGACATTTCCAACCTCATTAATCGGCTATTTGTTATTGCCAATTCAATAACAGTTTCTTATAATAAAACAATATCTATCTTATATATCTTAATAATTAATAACTGAAGTTACTTTTGACCTATCTTGTACTGTTACCGGGTAATATCCCGGCCGTTGCCTTAATCGGATAAATTCGGTATGATTAGCCAGATCGAAAAAGGAGATTGTGTTTAATGGGTCGTTTATTTTCCCTGGCGTTGATCCTCGCGGTTTTTCTGAGCAGTTGCTCAGCCGGGATTGGTCCTTCCAGCAACGCTAACCCGGTGGTTGAACCTGGGGTCTCAACAACTACCAGTGTGGCCAATACCGCATTGCCTACGCCGATCCCAACCCTTACGCCAAGCCCGACCGTCACCTTTACCCCCACGCCAGAGCCTCACCCGATGGATATCCGCGCCATGCAGGGGGATTCCTACCCCGGCAGCGATATCGTCATAGAGGAGGAGTTGCCTCGTGGCGGCAATTACCGGCGCTATTATGCTTCGTATCTCTCTGATGGATTGAAGATCTATGCCCTTTTGACAATCCCCATTGGGGAGATGCCGCTCGGCGGCTGGCCGGCGATCGTTTTCAACCACGGGTATATTCCACCGGAGCAGTACCGCACCACTGAACGCTACATTGCCTACGTGGATCAACTGGCACTCAGCGGTTACGTCGTTTTCCGCATTGATTACCGCGGGCATGACCGCTCGGAAGGCGAGCCCACAGGCGCATACGGCGACCCCGGTTACACACATGATGTGCTCAACGCGGTATCGTCACTGCAGCGTCACCCCCAGGTGAACCCGCAAAAGATCGGCATGTGGGGGCATTCATTGGGAGGCTACCTCACCCTGCGTTCCATGGTCATTTCGGATCAAATTAAAGCCGGGGTTATCTGGGCAGGGGTGGTTGGCACCTATCCAGATTTGCTCTACAACTGGCGCAGGAGCAGCGGTTTCGTTGCGCCCACACCAAGACCCGGCACCCGCCGCTGGCGTGAATACTGGGTGGAGTTGTACGGTACCCCTGAAGAGAATCCGCAGTTCTGGAATTCAGTGTCTGCCAACAGTTTCCTGTCTGACCTGTCTGGACCGCTTCAACTGCACCACGGAACCGCGGATGATACTGTGCCGCTTGAGTTTTCTCAAACGCTGTACGATCAGGTCCTGTCCGCTGGCGGAGAGGTGGAGTTATATACATACGACGGGGACAATCACAACCTGTCCAACTATTTCAGCACTGCCATGTACCGCACCATCGAATTCTATGACCGCTATTTAAAATAGATGCCCCGTTCATTGAGTGAGGTCAATAGATTTCACGCGCGTTTTTCGGTAGGGTCCTCACGTGCTTTAAATGTGCGCTCACTTTTTCATCATCGCCATATGGATATTGAAATCCAAAATGGTTAGCCACACGCACCGCCGCGATTCGGAAAAGCTGGCACATGGCGATTAACGCTTCCCATGTATCGTCATAATCCGCTCTGGCATAGGTTTTATTAAGCAGGTCCCACAACTCTGGTTCAAGATATCGCTGGAAGTATTTCCCGTATTTCCCCGGATTCTTTGAAAAGCTTGTATTTAAACCGATATGCCAATTCAACATCTTCATCAGCTCATCGCGGGTGAAATGGTCCAACATGGTCCTGGCATAGGGGAACTCATTCCTCCACAGTCCTTTGGCAACGTAAGCGCTTACCCACCAGAATTCATTGCAGCAGTCGGCAAAGGCATTTGCCGTTGGTGGATGCGGGAGGTAACTGGACTCATTAGCTTGCTTAATTGGACCGATAATATTGTCCTTATCGAGGAGGACTACGGTCAGGCTATCTTTGAGCTTTTCACCCAGCTTAATTAATCGATGGATGCTCAAATCAAGACGGTTACTGTCCGCGAACTGCATCAGGTAAGCAAAACCGCCTTCCTTATCCGTTGGAGGATCGCCCATATCCTCGGGCATCTGCAGGATCATCAGCTCGCCGAAGCGCTCGATCCACTTGATATTCTTCCAGAAAGGCGCGACGTCTGTAACCAGGTAAACGACATCGTAATCCCGGAAGATATCCCGCGGAGCATTCGGATTAGCGCGTGAGCCGTTCAGCAACACTACCCGGATGCG
>CAZSGL010000043.1:7238-13748 GCA_964606265.1 uncultured Anaerolinea sp.
TTCCATCTTTTTCGTTGTGGCAGTGCTCGCAATCGCCATGACTCCCGCTGAAGACATCTTTGATATGCATTGGGGCATTCTCTAAATACAGGCGGTGCTTATCAAGGTCATTCAGGAATAAGCGCAAAACAATCCCGTCCTCTTGAATGTAAAGGCGGGAATACACCTGCTTATTTTTGACGCCCAGTTTTGTGTAGATGAGCATATACCTGCCCCAGCAGTAACCGCTGCCTGCGTTTCCTCCGCATCCAAAACCCAGCTTCATCATCTCGTCATCGAACGTGGCAATGAAGGTTTTATCATCGCGGCTAATAAAACTGTATTCTTCACCGGTCAATAGACTGGATATTTCAGACATGTCACACTCCTATGCTTTTGGCACTATTTACTGCCGTTGCCGCCAATAACTCCTATAGAAATGCCACCATCTCGCGGGTCAGCTCGTTGCGTTAGATAAGAACTTCTCGACCTCACGAATAAACAACACGGTTTCCTGCTCGATTTTATTTGTCAGTGCATCCAGGTCATTGAAATCGGGATTATCTACGACCACATGCTCCAGGATGGAATCAGCGCCCTTCAATGTGGGCACCAGGCGATATTTTTTCCAACCGCTCTCATTGATCCGTTTCCAGTAATCCGCCTGCACATCCTTATTCACACCCGCAAGCCACGCTTCGAACCGAAATTCCCGGTGCAGGAAGACAATAGCGATCTTCAACCCGCGTTCCTTCAGTGTTTCAGGGACGATGGAAAAGTAGGTCATGTCCATGTATCCGAAGTAAATGTTTGAGGGCACAGCGTATGCGGGATGGCGATTTTTGAAATGTGTTTTGAGTGAAAGGATATACTCCATCAACCCTTTATAGGCTTCCTGGATGGTACCGTTCTGAAGTTGTTCGCGGTAGATGTTCAGGCTTTGTGGTAAGGATCTCATGATGCCACCTCCCTCAGGTTTTGGCTTCCAACGGCTTATGCCTTTTTGAGGAAATTGAATATAGATACGCGCTGATAACGCCAACGATCGTCCCGCCAGCCAACCCCACCAAAAGCCATTCAAAGAACTGGTCCACAATAACCCGCTTGAATGGCGGCCACCAGTCATCCCAATAAGTAGCGGAAAGCCGATTCTTGAATAGCATAAAATCAAAATTGGGCAAACCGATGAACATCAGCAAAAAAGCATAATAGGCATAATAGCTCAAAAGTGCCATGCTCCAAACTAGGACTGCGGCAAGAGCAGCTTTCCAGAGCTTGCCTGAACGTTTCATCTCGTAGATCGCTATCGGTATCGCGGGGACGAGCCATATACCGTAATTAAACCCAATCAACACGATCACATAGAGTTGGCGGATAAACTCCGACCTCTCCAGGAAGAAATTGTTAACTCGCTGGGTTTGGTTCAGGGTTGCTAAAAAATCTATGAAATACCAGTCGATTATTCCGAATACCAGACCAACGATAATGTAAATGATCCAACGCTTTCGCATTTGCGTGTGTCCCTCTAATTCAACCAGAACCAATATTCCGCTTAATTCGTTTGCTCAAAAACCTTAAACCGCTGTAATTATGCCATATATAAAATACTCAACTTGTGTTTATCAAACAGGCTTTGAAGTTTTTTACTAAAACACAACCAATAAATGGGGCGCACTTTAATTCGGCAATTTTTGCGGCTATGCAAAAGCTGTGTCCACGATGATCGCTACTGGTTGCTCACCAACTCACTGATTTTACACACGGTCTTCCAATTGCGGTCAGTCATTGGCACTCCCAAAACCTTCTCTACTCCCACCGCCAGCCTGGAGCCTCCCATGCCATCGGGTGCAAAAAGGTAAAAAACGTCAGCAGTCAGGAGGAATTGTTCACTCTCCGCTTTGAGTTTTGCCAACTTATCCATATCTACCTGTTCAGGATTTGCCGCCAAAAACCCCAGGTGCAGTGAACTCGGATCGGAAACAGCATGTGGGAATGGGTTGCCTGACACGGCCCGCTCAAGGTCTTCCGGAGTCAGGATCAAAACCTGGGGAGTAAACCCCCGGCGTTGTTCAACTGCTCGGCTAATCTTATCTGCCAATCCTGGCACATCGCCCGCGTGTCGAAAAACCGCGTTTCCGCTCTGCACAATTGTTTTTATACTCTCTCCACCGAGGCTGGTAAGGATTTCAACAAGCTCGGTCATCGGCAGAGTGTTGCTGCCGCCGACATTGATCCCGCGAAATAGTGCGATATAGAGAGGCATTTGGTTAAGCTCAATAACGGTTCGTAAAAATAAAACCAATTGGAGAGCGTCAAATACGCGCTCTAATTGGTTTTATTATCACAAAAGTCAACCGTATAATCAAGCACGATTATTGCCAGATTCGTCCTAGAATTTGAGCGCTTGCCACTTAAAAACGAGGATCATCACCAGGATTGCGGCGTTGATCAAAATTGCCACAATCCCCTGTTCACTCAGGTTCTGCAGTTGCCCGTTCCAAAACAGGATGAATACCAGCGTTGAAAGGACTGCTGCACCAATGACCACAGGTTGCCACCAGGGCTGCCGGGCAAAGAGCCCAACACCGCCGGCTGCGAACAGCAGGGCTGCCAGTGCACAGGTTAGGCTTGCCAGCATCCTGGAGGGTTCAACGCCGAGTAACCTTGTAAACGCCCAGTTGCCATCCGGCCAAATCATTCCGGACCCCAGTTCAAATAACCTGCGCGCTTGCCCAAAATACAATAAATGCACCAGACCGTGCGCCACCATAAAAATCCCGAACAAAATCCTCACCATGAAACACTCTCCTCTCGAATAAGAACCAGATTTATGAGTATATTCTAACACAATGTAAAAAATACTTGACATAATGTATTGTATATGTTACTATTAGTTCAATAAAGATTACATATGTCACAGGAGATTAAAATGTCATACCAGGCAAAAAGAACCATTGTCAGCATCATCACCGGAGCAGCAGTTTTGGCGGCGTATTGCATCTACGCCTTCGGTCCGGGTCGGTCAGTCGCGCTTGCATCAGGCGACCTGAAGTTTTGGGCAGTCACCATGTTGAAATTTATCGGCATTGGCATTGCCATAACAATCGTAACCCAAATCATTTTTCACATCTTGCTTTCAGTTTCAGTCGCCATTAAGAAGAAGATCCAGGATCAAAATTGCGCCGATGAGGACATTGAGAAATCCATCGGGGCTGAAATGGTCGAAGACGAGATGGATAAATTGATAGAACTGAAATCCACCAGGGTCGGTTTTATCTTCGCCGGCATCGGGTTTGTTGCAGGACTCTTCTCACTGGTCTTGAATTACTCCCCCGTGGTAATGCTCAACATTATCTTCATTTCATTCATGGTCGGGTCAATTGTTGAAGGATTCTCGCAACTATATTACTACGGAAGGGGCATCAGGCATGCCTAAGAAATTCGAGATTACCAACAACATCCGCAAACTGCGCTTCTTTGCCAATGAGATGACCCAGCAGGACCTCGCAGAAAAAGCCGGTGTATCCCGCCAGACGATCATTGCCATTGAAGCCGGCAAATACTCACCCTCGCTTGAACTGGCTTTCAGGATTGCCGATGTGTTTGGGGTGAAAATCGGCGAAGTTTTCGATTATGAAGAAAAAGGAAATGCCAAATGAAAGCAGTTGTTTATAAGAAAATGGGCTTGTCTTACATTCTTGAAAATTGCGAAGTTGAGCAACCCGTTCCCACCGAAAACGAAGTGCTTGTAAAGATTCACGCTGTGTCGATTAACGCCGCGGATTACCGCTCGATGCGTATGGGAATCACTACCAAACGCAATATTTATGGAGCTGATATCGCCGGCACAGTTGAAGCCATCGGGAAAAGCGTTACGAAATTCAAGGTCGGCGATGAGGTGTTCGGGGACATTGCCAGCCGCGGTTTTGGTGGATTTGCTGAATATGCTGCCGCGCCTGAAGAGTTATTGGCTCTCAAGCCATCCGCTGTTTCATTTGAAACTGCGGCGGCGGTTCCCATGGCGGCACTCACTGCTTTGCAGGCATTGCGCGACCGGGGAAATATTCAGGCAGGGCAGAAAGTGCTGGTCTATGGCGCCGGTGGTGGTGTGGGAACATTTGCGGTGCAATTAGCCAGGGTTTTCGGGGCTGAAGTAACCGCGGTCTGCGGACCGGGTAATGTGGAACTTGTCCGCTCACTGGGAGCTGATCATGTTGTTGATTACGTCAGTGAAGACATCTTTAAAAATCGCAGCACATACGATTTAATCCTCGCGGTTAATGGGAGCCAGGCGCTTAACACCTACAAACGCGCCTTATCTCCAGGGGGTGTCCTCGTGGTGGCCGGTGGAGCGCTCACTCAAATCTTTAAAACCATGCTCTTCGGTGGACTCATGTCTACCGGCGGCAAAAAATTACGCTCAATTTCGGCTAAAGCCAGTGCAGCGGACCTGGAATTCATCATCAAACTTGTTGAGACAGGGAAAATAAAAGCTGTTATCGCCAGGAGTTACCCGCTGGAACAAACTGCAGACGCCGTGAAATATGTCAGCCTGGGGCACACGTGTGGTAAGGTAATCATCAAGGTGATATAAGGAAAACCAGTCACGCCTACCAGACCATAGCAGAGCTCAGGAAACCATTTCAGAACCGGTTATCCTGAGCTCTTTTCAAAGTATTCTTTCATCGGAGTGAAATAGGAATCGATCCAGCCTTGCTGGTACTGCATGCCGTTCGGGGGAAGGTTGGAGTGTCGGATCGTTACTCTTGTTCCGCCCCCCACAGGGGTGAACACTATCTCCAGGAGAGAATCCGGCTCGGAATCCTCGAACTCGCTTGTACGCCAGGATTGTAGAATGCGTTTCCCGGGTTCCAACTCAAGGTTTCTGCCCTGGATGTACCCGCCCCAGGCTTCAAACGGTTCTCCAGGCACTGCCGACACACGGGCTGTATCGCCGGTCATGCGGGCGTGCTCGTCTGAATCGAGCCAGGCGTTATACACGGCTTCTGGCGAAGCAGGAATTACTTCTGAAACCTCGAAATTTATCGCCATGATCACCTCGTAATACTCCAATTTTTTTTACGTACCAAGTCCAGTACCCCGCGCTTGCAGGCATATTTCCCGAGAGATAATTCGCTTGAAGCTCTAGTTTGAATCATAAATCGCATCGTGGCAGGAACTTTTTGTTTATGGGTTAGTTATTTCGATTGTGCTTTCCAGGCATTTCGTTGAGCCTCGGTTGGCTTTTCACTTTCAGGGATATTCGGTCTATCTTTTGCCTCAAAAATATCCCCTTTAATAAATGAAGGCTCTGACCCCAGGGTTTCCAGCAGCTTCCTGGCGTCTTCAGTGTCGGGAACAATTTTATTGCCTTCAACATGGGCATCGTCTTTACTGATAAGCCATGCATGAGTATCCCAGGAACCGCTTTTCCTTTGACCGGCATGGCGCAGGATGTGACCGGGGTCACCTACATCCTGGTAGCGGAATGTAACAAAACTTCCCTTTGGGCGAACAACAATGTGATAATACTCACCTTCGCCCGTTGTTCCGGGTTTTGACCGTTTTATTTCTTCGGGCTGAGCTTTCTTGATGTTTTCTTTTGCTGTTTTATTCTGTTTGCCTGTTGTCATCGTATCTACTCCTTTTCGAGCCAAACACTATACACATACTGCTTAATCGCATATTACCTGCCAATTGTTAGAATTGAGCAAGAAAAAGGAGTTGGACTTTGGTTGGAAAGGCATATATAAGGCTAAACTAGCGTTAACCATTCCTGGTTATCGGTACAGCGACAATTCAGTTGCATAAGAGATCAGTCTGTATTTTCCATCGGGCGCCGGTAACGCATGTAGACCACACCCGTGGGTAGGGGGGTAGCCTCCACCAGGGTAAGGTTGATTCGCTTTCCTGCAGGCAACATCTTCTTTCCGCCTCCCAGTGACAGGGGGTAAACATGCAGCCGGTATTCATCCACCAGGTCATTTTGTGCCAGCGCCTGTGTTAATACACTGCTGCCGTCGGTGAGGATATTCTTACCGGGCTGCTGCTTGAGCTTTCGTATAGACTCGATGACATTTTCGCTAATTAGGATCGAGTTTCGCCAGGCAGAGGCTGTTTTCAGGGTGGTTGAGACCACGTACTTGCGGATTGCGTTCATTGCATCACCAAATGGATCGCCAACCATGGGTTCAAAAGCGTTGCCGTGGATCTGCCATGTCTTACGCCCCAACAGGAGCGCATCAGACTCAGACATCGCCTGGAAAAAATGCTCGCCGATGATGTCGTGCCAGTACGGCACCGTCCAGCCCCCATGCTTAAAACCGCCATCCGTATCTTCAACATCACCGCCCGGTGCCTGGATCACGCCATCAAAAGTGATGAATTCAGCAACGATCAGTTCTCTCATTTCAAGTCTCCTTTCACTAATTAATTGTAATTTTATCTTAATTATCCGTATATAGTTGAAATAAATACCGGACCAGGGTAAGCAGGGCGAACTCTTTTGGATGGTGCCTGGAAAATGTCTGA
>CAZSGL010000043.1:13848-15726 GCA_964606265.1 uncultured Anaerolinea sp.
ATTCGTTTTTCCGTAAACACCTTACTTTGCATCCTGGCACCAACACCATTGATCCAATTAAAGGGTCTTGTGATGGCGTTCAATAACCGCGCGAAAGGCTTGGAAGATCCCTTGGGCAGCCTCCCCCATGCACGCGCCATCGGAAAGAGCGCATTGAGGATGATGAAACCAAACACCATATGCGTAAAAATTTCATTGTTTGCCCAACCCGGGTTGCGGCTTTGTTTTCGCCAATCTAAACCTGAAAATGAACTTAGTAAGGCGTGAAAGGACGAGCTTACTTCATTGAGTTCTAAAAGTAGAGACTCCTTGGTTTGTGTGTGAGACTGTGCGGATGGAAGTGTTGACATTTGCTATATCCTGCAACCATTATGACACTTAATATGTCGGGATTACATTTTCGAATCCCGATTCAAAAAGTCCAGGGTGCGTTCCCATGCAAGTGACGCTGCTGATGGATTGTAGGCTTGCTCACGGTCAGGTTCAAAGAACCAATGTCCGGTTCCGGGGTATCGATAAATTGTCACCGGTCGACCAGCCCGCTTCAGGCTTTCCTCCAGGCTGTCAACACTGGATTGTGGTTCAAACTCATCTTTCTCGGCAAAGTGACCCAGGTAATCTGCTTTTGAACCCTCAATGTCATCACCTCCTGTTCCATAAAAGAGCACAACGGAACGGATGTGTTCGGCTTCACTAACGGCGAGCTCCAGCGCAAAATAAGCCCCCAGCGAAAAACCGATAACTGCAAGGCCGGGGTTGGTTTTTCCAGATTTTTCACTGAGATATTTTACGGCTTCAGCGATTTCCGCCTCAACCTGGTCTGGGTTAGCATTTAGAGCCTTGGAAAGGGATTGTGCGCCTGCAATGTCGATCGCAACCTTGCCATGATAGAGATCCGGGGCGAAGACCGTGAATCCGCAGTCCGCCAGCCGTGTG
Organism: uncultured Anaerolinea sp.; assembly: GCA_964606265.1. Lineage (GTDB taxonomy): Bacteria > Chloroflexota > Anaerolineae > Anaerolineales > Anaerolineaceae > UBA6107. Next base: position 14,785 of record CAZSGL010000043.1, read on the forward strand.
CAGAATGCTTTGATCGTGTCGTTCAATCCCCACCAGGCGTGAAGAACCAATACACCCCGGCCATCACCCGCGGGTGGGAGGGCAAGAAAGCCTAAAGGTTGTGAGTGGGTCATTCAATATCCTTTCTTTGCTTGCGATCAATCATAGTTGGAAGTTATTAATTGGAGCGCTCATGGGCGTGGTTTTGAATTATCACAAAAAAGCATCTACAACCTGATATTCTCTATTTACTGTTTCTTTTAATTCGAAACCGCATACTCGTTATTCCGCTTTTCGCCACCACTTCAGTCCGCTCAAGTTCAAGGTCTTGAAACTTCAGTTTGTCACACAAATTTACTTTGCCCGCATGCGGTTGTTTTTTGGATTATGTTCCAGTTCGCAAAGATCGAGGGCTTCCATTAACGGCGGGATATAGACACCAAATCGCCCGCGAAGACCTTTCTTCAATCCGTACCATCCCTTTACCGGGTTAGTCGCTGACCTTCCCCAGGCTTCAACCGTTCCTTCCTTTGCGGGCTTTTGTTCATCAGCCCCGCCAAGCTCAACCCATTCGCCGGCTTTCTTTAGCATTGCGTAGAGATCTTCAATGCAGTGGATATCATAAAGCAGCACAGTACTTCCTACGGTGCAAACCAGCACCTGCAGTCCGTCTTTTTCTGCGACGTGCATTGTATATTCTGAAGTTCCAGGAGGGGTCTTGAGCGTCCAGGGGTTATCTTTTGTGTGGTCAAGCTTTATCATGGGATTCTCCTTTTGTTCTCATTCGTTCACAACCACATGACATATTGCATAAGAGTGTGAACTTGAAACTTCAACAAATTCACGCAAGGTCAGTTTATTTTGAAAGTTCCTTCATCGATTTTACATTTTCAGCGATAAGTTCTTTTAAAACCGTTTTATCTACGTCGTCCAGTTTCTTAATATACAAACAACCCACGCTTG
>CAZSGL010000044.1:0-15143 GCA_964606265.1 uncultured Anaerolinea sp.
AACCAGGCTCGCCCCAGACGGGCGAGCCTGTGTACTTAACCATTGGTAAATTGCGGCGCACACATGGCGTGCACGGTGAAATCATTATGGACGCACTGACTGATTTTCCAGAAACAATAACCTCCGGGATGTCGGTGTATATTGGCGCGCATCACAAACAACAGAAAATTTCCTCCATCCGACCGGCTGATAAAACGTTTCTAATCGCATTTGAAGGATTTGATGATTGTGACAAAGTCGGGATATTCCGCAATCAATTTGTATTCATCAAAACCGAGGATGCCGCACCGCTGGAGGAGGGTAAGTTTTACCAGCATGAAGTAATCGGCATGGATGTGATTGATGAGAGCGGAAAACTTCTCGGCAAAATATCAGAGATCCTAAATACCGGTGCCAACGATGTTTATGTGATTCAACCTGAATCCGGGGAAGAAATATTAATCCCAGCGATAAAGAGCGTTGTTCTGGATATCGATACAGGCACAGGGAAAATGAGGGTTCGAGTCCCTGAATGGGAGTAGGGGAAGAATTGGATCCTAAGGCTTATTGGGTAGGGTTTAATATTGTTAAAGGTGTCGGGGCTGTGCGGATGCGCCAGATCCTCGAGTTTTTTGGATCACTGGAGACAGCATGGAATGCCCCCGCGGATGGATTAATTGCAGCAGGTTTACCCACAAAAGTAGTTGACAATTTCATCACCGTACGCAACCAGATCGACCTAGAACGGGTGATGAGTAACATGGAAACCAAGGGGATAAAAGTTCTAACCATACAGGATTCAGATTACCCCCGAAGATTGAAAGAGATCAACCAACCTCCACCAGTACTTTATATTAAAGGATCTGTGAATGTGGAAGACGACTGGGCAGTTGCGATTGTTGGCACCCGGCGGGTGACTGCGTACGGAAGACAAGTAGCCAGTGAAATTGCCCAATTCCTGGCACATAACGGCGTGACGGTGGTCAGCGGTTTGGCACGCGGTGTGGACGCAATATCCCATCTAGCGGCAATAAAGGCAGGTGGTAGAACGATTGCGGTATTAGGCAGCGGCGTGGACGTGATCTACCCGCCTGAACATTCACGATTAGCTGGAGAAATCAGTGCCCAAGGGGCATTGGTGAGTGATTACGCTGTTGGCACCAAACCGGATGGGATCAACTTTCCGCCACGAAACCGGATTATTTCGGGATTGTCACTGGCTACTATTGTGGTTGAAGCTGGAGAAACCAGCGGCGCACTAATAACGGCTCAATTTGCTGTGGAACAGGGGAAGGAAGTATTTGCAGTTCCGGGGAGCATCCTTGCGCCTCAAAGCGAAGGAACAAACCGACTGATTGAACAAGGGGCCAGACCCCTCTTGAAAATGTCGGAAATTCTGGAAGTGCTAAAATTGGAACAGATACCCGAAAAACAAAGCAGCCGGAAGCAATTCCCGCTTAATCCTACAGAAACCAAATTACTTCAATCTTTGTCTCATGACCCGGTGCATGTGGACGAAGTGAGCCGGACCTCTGGCTTACCGATAAGCGAAGTTTCGGCAACGCTTACAATGTTAGAATTAAAAGGAATGGTTTCCCAGGTTGGTGGAATGAAGTATGTGGCAATTAGGGATGAGAAAGGCAAGTATTTAAGCCATGCAGACAAATAACCATAATTTTGCTGTCATTATGGCGGGCGGTGGGGGTACACGATTATGGCCGCTCTCCAGAAAAGCTTCGCCCAAGCAATTGCTGACCCTTTTTAATGGAAAAACCCTTTTTGAAATTGCAGTGGAGCGTTTGAATGGGGAATTCCAACCTGAGAATATTTTCATTGTCACGATTGCAGAACAAGCGGAGAGGCTTTCAAATCTTACTCCTCAAATACCGCAAGAAAATATTCTGATAGAGCCAATGCCGCGGGGAACCGCAGCGGTAGTTGCCCTGGCAGCGGCTGCGATTCAGAAGAAAGACCCACAAGCTGTTATGGTTGTGTTGACGGCTGATCACTTCATTAAAAACATTAAAGGTTTCCTTTCAACCTTACACGCCGCATGCGAATGTGCGCTTGAAAATTGGCTGGTAACACTTGGCGTGCAACCCACTTTTCCTGCTACCGGTTATGGTTATATTGAATCCGGTGAAAAAATTGGTGATTACCAAGAACATAAGGTTTTTAGAGCCCTGAGATTTGAGGAAAAACCGGACGAAAACCGGGCTATTGATTTTATAAAAAGCGGCAGATATTACTGGAATTCCGGGATGTTTGTATGGCGGGTTGAAGAAATCCTAAAAGAATTTGCCAAGTTTATGCCTGAACTCCACGACACCATCACACGGATAATGCCTTATATAGGTGGAAATCATGATGGTGAGGTTTTCGTGAAGGACTGGTTGGCAATCAAGCCACAAACGATCGATTACGGAATCATGGAAAAGTCCGAAAGGGTTGTCGTGATTCCCGCGGTTGACCTGGGATGGAATGATGTCGGCAGTTGGGATTCATTATTCGAGGTAATACAGGCAGATGAGCAGGGAAATATCCTTCTGACCAATGAAACGATCACACTCGATTCACGAAATTCATTGGTATTTTCGAATGAAGAATCCAAAAAGATCGTTACGCTGGGTGTGCAAAATATGATCATTATCAATACTCCTGATGCACTGTTAATCTGCCCAAGGGGTGAGAGTCAAAAAGTGAAGATGCTAGTAGAGTACTTAAAAACCAATCAATATACCCCCTTCTTGTAGGAGAGGTTCACATGGATGCATATTGTGTAAAATGTAAAACCAAACGGGAAATCCAGGATCCCATTGCTCAATTTAATGCCATCGGCACCCCGGTAACCAAGGGAAAATGCCCTGTTTGCAATACGAGTCTATACCGGATGGGAGCAACTCCAGCGCATGAAGGGCTTGAAAAACCCGCAAAAAAAGTTAAACCACGCAGCGGTAAACTGGTAATTGTGGAATCCCCGGCAAAAGCAAAAACCGTGGGTCGATTCCTGGGAAAAGGGTATGTGGTAAAAGCATCAGTAGGGCATGTACGCGATTTATTGAGGTCGGAATTATCAGTTGATGTGGAAAATGATTTTACGCCCAAATACCGGGTTCCTAATGAAAAACGCATTGTGGTTAAAGAACTAAAAGCGCTTGCCAAAGACGCCGAACAAATCTACCTGGCAACTGACCCTGACCGCGAAGGGGAAGCGATCGCCTGGCATTTGATGGAGGCGGCTCAAATCGAGCCAACTCTCTCTCATCGTGTCGTTTTTCACGAGATCACAGAAAATGCCATCAATGACGCATTCTCGCATCCACGGGATATCAATATGAACCTGGTGGATGCTCAGCAAGCCCGCAGAATTTTGGATAGACTTGTGGGTTACTCGATAAGCCCGCTGTTGTGGGAAAAAGTCCGCAGCCGCCTCTCTGCCGGACGGGTGCAATCTGTGGCGTTACGGTTGATCGTGGAGCGTGAACGCGAAATCGATGCGTTCGATCCAGTGGAATACTGGTCAATTGAGGCTGAACTTACCCCCGACCAGAAAAAAAATGCCTACATGACCAAACTAGCCCGGATTGATGATAAAGAACCTGAGCTGGGAAACAAGGATGCTGCCGAAGGGTATTTGCGGGATCTCGAAGGCGCTGGGTTTATCATCAGCAAAATTAAAAAGAGCGAACGTCGAAGAAAACCTTCCGCCCCATTTATTACCAGCACGCTACAGCAGGAGACCTCAAGGCGATTGGGATATACGGCCCGCCGCGCCATGATGATTGCACAACAATTGTATGAAGGTATTGATTTGGGAGAAGGGACGGTTGGTCTCATCACCTACATGCGCACAGACTCAACTAACGTCGCCGAAGTGGCCGTAAATGAGGTTAGAGCTTTCATAAAATCGACATACGGGGAAAGTTACCTTCCAGAAACGATCCCACAATATAAGACGCGCGCCGTCGCTGCCCAGGAAGCGCATGAAGCCATCCGTCCGACATCTGTTTTACGGCAACCGGAAGCGATTAAACAGTATTTGACCTCAGAACAATATAAGCTTTACCAATTAATATGGCAGCGGTTTGTGTCCTCTCAAATGGAAAGCGCAATTTACGATACCCTTTCAATTGATGTTACTGCAAAAGGGAAAGTGCATGGGTACCTTTTCCGGGCATCCGGATCGACAGTAAAGTTTCCCGGATTCCTGATTGTTTATGAAGAGACTGCTGACGAAGACAAGAAAGCAGATGAACCTGAAAATATCAAGATTCCCGCAGGGTTGGAAGAAGGGCAGAAACAAAAACTACTGCGCTTGATTCCGGAACAACATTTTACCCAACCTCCGCCGAGGTATACCGAGGCAACGCTTGTGCAGGTGCTCGAGGAATTCGGTATAGGGCGACCATCCACTTACGCACCCATCCTGTCAACGATCCAACAGCGCGGATATGTGACGCGCGAAGCTAAACGCCTGTTTCCGACAGAAACCGGGATACTGGTAAACGATATGGTGGTCAATCATTTCCCGGATATTGTAAATACCAGATTCACCGCCAACATGGAAGAAGAATTGGACCAGGTGGCAGATGGCAAGGCATCCTGGCGGAAAGTGATCAGAGACTTCTATACTGATTTTGAACCATCAGTAAAAAAAGCCCAGGCTGAGATGCCGGTGGCAAAAACTGAACCAGAAAAGATAGGGCGAATATGCCCAGACTGCGGTAATGACCTTGTGATTCGTTGGGGACGGTTTGGAAAATTCATCAGTTGTTCCAACTTCCCAATTTGCCGGCATACCGAAGCGCTGTTGGAAAAAATTGGAGTGACCTGCCCCAAAGACGGGGGCGAGCTGGTATTGCGCAAAACACGCAAAGGCAGGATCTTCTACGCTTGCAGCAATTACCCGAGTTGTGATTTCACCAACTGGAAACGCCCGATTGCTAAACCTTGCCCAAATTGCGGTGGATTACTAGTCGTTGCCAATAAGAAGGAAGTTCAATGTTCGAATTGCCAACAAACATATCTTATGGAACAAATTGGTGAGGTTGTTCAGGAATAGGCATAATTATTGCAACTATAAGGATAGTTGTTATTAGCCCGTAGATATTCTGCAATGCGGATGAACAACCGAGTATCCAAATTTGTTGGCAGCAGGAGTGATAAAATGGAAAAAATTAAAGCGCTTCTTCAACGACCTTTATATGCCGGATTGGCTGGACTGGTGATCGGATTGATCATCGGATTGCCCATCCTGGGGTGGGGATTGTGGCCGGTTAAGTGGAAAGACGCCGACGCCAGTTTCTTGCGCGAAGATCTCAAGAAACAGTATCTTTGTATGGTGGTCGATTCTTACAAGGTGAATAAAAACCTGGAGCTCGCAAAAGCCAGGGTTGATTCACTTAACACAGACCTCGTAGAGTCACCCGGACTCTTTGATTCTCTCCAAAGTGTTGGCTGTGCTTACAGCGGCAGTGATCCTACTGTTGTAGCCCTGAAATCAGCATTGTTATCAGGTGTTGGCACAGTTGTTAGCACAGGTGAACAACCGACAGAAGCGACACAAATTCCGCTGCCCACACAAACAACTGGGAAGAAAACAACCAAAAGTTCAACCGTCCTTCTGTCCTTGCTCTGTGCTCTTTTCTTCCTAATCGGTGGAGCCCTGGTTTATATATTCTTCATCCGCAACCGGAAAAAGGGAGCCTCACAAACAGCAAGTTCGTATGGTGAGGGTGATTACCTGGAAGAAGAAGATGAACTGCCAGGTAATGAGACTCAATATGCGCCTCCTGCTGCAGTAAAGTCTTCCGCAGTGAATGCAACGCCAACCGAAGGACCAGTTGCTCACTTTATGACGACATATGTTATCGGTGATGATCTTTACGATGATTCATTCAGCATCGATGACCCATCGGGTGCTTTCCTGGGCGAGTGTGGTGTGGGTATTTCAGATACTATCGGTGTCGGGGATCCCAAAAAGGTAACCGCCTTCGAGGTTTGGCTGTTTGACAAGAACGATATTCAAACTGTTACCAAGGTTTTGATGAGTTCTCATGCGATGAATGACCCTCTAATCCGACAACGCCTGGCTTCAAAGGGTGAACCCATCCTGGTGGAACCCGGGCAGCAGATCCTGCTGGAAACAGCCACACTGCAGTTGGAAGCTCGCGTAATTGAGCAGGTATACGGTCAGGGAGCTTTGCCTTCAGGCAGTTTCTTCGAACGACTGACACTCGAAATTGCCGTCTGGCCAAAGTAAATTCAAGCCAAAAACAAAACCCCGGAGATTCTCCGGGGTTTTTGGATTAACTTACTCAATTTTTTTGATAATAAATTTTTTAATACCTGCTGGAGTTATAACTGGAACTTCCTCACCAGTGGCATGTCCCATTAATCCCTGACCGATGGGAGAATTGAATGAGATACGCCCATTGATTGGATCTGCTTCCTGCGAACCCACCAAGAGATAGGTCATTTCAGGTCCATCACCCTCCTGGATCGTCACCCTGGAGCCCATGTCAACACGGCTGCTCTGCCTGTTGCTTGCGTCAATGGTGACCACATTTCGCAACAGTTGGTTGATGTAGGCGATACGACCCTCGATGAAACTCTGTTCTTCCTTGGCTGCTGTGTAATCGGCATTTTCAGACAGGTCGCCCATCTGGATGGCGGAACGAAGGCGTTTTGAAAGTTCAACCCTAACGGTACCGGTGAGGTGTTCAAGTTCAGCGCGGAGTTTTTTTTCTCCATCTTCGGTTAAATACGTAGCATCATCCATTATTACTCCATTAAATCTAATTTGTCTGCTTATGGCAACAGGGAGGGATCAAACAAACGCTGGTACTCATCTACAGCGAAGCGGTCGGTCATCCCAGCAAGGTAATCACAAATCGAACGTTCTTTTCCTTTGTCTGTGATTTGAGCCTGAAATTGGTTTGGCAGCATAGCTGGTTCGTGGTTGTAGGCATTAAACAACTCAGTCAATACTCGCTCTGCTTTCTGCTGCATTCTTACGACTCTGTAATTGCGGTACATGTTCTTGAAAAGGAAATCCTTAAGCACACGGTTGCGCTTCTGCATCAGATCATCAAAACCGACCACATTATAAGGCAGCGATTGCAGCTCGAGTGAGGTTTTAACGCCACTTTTTTCAACGCGGTCCATGGAGCTGGTTATCATGCTATTCACTTCCAGCCCAACCAATTCTCGGATTATCTGGTGGCGGGTGAGATCATCCAGGGTGCAGTTGTCACTGCCGAATTTCTCTACCACCATATCCCATATGTCGATGCCTGCCAGCATCTCTGTTGTGATCATACCGGAGCGTAAACCGTCATCCAGATCATGCGAGGTATAGGCTAGTTCATCAGCTACATTGGTTATTTGTGCTTCCAGGTGACCACGCAACGAGGGGTCAAAATCGAGAGCATCCGTTTTGTCGTACTCCGTCTCGTGTTTTACCATACCTTCAAGAACCTCCCAGGAGAGGTTTAACCCGGGAAATTGGGGGTAACGTTTCTCAATCTCCGTTACGATACGGTAGGAATGATGATTATGATTAAAACCGCCATGATCTCTCATTAACTTATTTAGTGTCGCTTCGCCAGAATGACCGAAAGGTGGATGCCCCATATCATGTGCCATGCAAATAGATTCAACCAGATCTTCATTAGCACCCAATGCCCGAGCCAGACTTCGACCAATTTGAGTAACTTCGAGTGTGTGGGTTAAGCGTGTGCGGTAGTAATCTCCTTCATAATTAATGAACACCTGCGTTTTGTATTCAAGGCGGCGGAATGCCGAGGTATGCAAAATACGGTCACGGTCGCGCTGAAAACAAGTGCGGAAACCGGGTTCAGACTCGGGATATTTTCGACCCCTGGAGTTCGCAGCGTGGACTGCATAAGGCGCGAGCAGTACGTTTTCAAGTTTCTCCTGATTTTCCCGATCGTAGATCATTGCGTTACCCTTTCTCCCGCTTCAATTACAGTCCCGATTGCTACACCCATCATTGAGTTGTAAATATTACCAGATTTTAACCCTGAGAAAATCGATACTTTAACATTCGGGTGATGCTGGACGAGTTGCAACATGCTTTGAACCTTTGAAAGCATGCCCCCAGTGACGTCTAAACTTGAAGACTGCATGGAGTTGGGGTCAGGAAGCAATGAGGTTGCAGGGTTAATCTGCTCGAATAGTATTTCATGTTTTTGGTAATCCCGCCAAACTCCCGGTTCAATTCCAGCCAGCAGGATGCGGTCCGGAAGGATGGTTTCTGCAAGTGCAAGGAATAATTCTTCAGTGGAGACAATCGTCCCTCCCAGATCCTTATCGAAGACAACATCGCCATTGAGGAGAGGGACAATTCGATGGACTAATGCTGATTTTATCGCGGTGGTATCCCAATTCTGGATTTGATGATTTTGTGTGATGAGAAAACTGAAAGGTGGAAACGCAACCACAGGAATTTGAGCATTGATTAAATTCTCAACCACGATCTGGTTGAGTGCCCGAGCTCTTTCCCACACATGTGCAAACCCCACCCATTCTTCAGGGGAATGCACTCCCTGGCGGGTCTGGTAGCGATGCGCAGCATGATGACCAAATGAGCCAGACCCATGTCCGAGAACAAGTTGAAGATCCGGATCGTCCTTTAGTGCAGCGGCAATTTCTCGGGTAATTGCGCCAAGGATGGAGAGGTTTGGCGTGTCAGTTTTATCTTTGTCAGTAATGAGGGAACCGCCCAATTTCAAGAAAACCAGACTCATGCTAATCCTTGGAGGTTGGAACGATGTGCGTAACCAGTACGTGGGCAGCACCTGAACGCAAGAGGTTGTTCCGAGTCTGGTCTACCAGGTCCACCGGAACTAGCGCTAAGACATTCCCACCCATACCGCCGCCGGAGAGTTTGGCGCCATATGCTCCTGAACGAATTGCGACATCCACGAGGTGGTCAAGCTCAGGTAACGAAACCCCGATTTCCTTCAATAATTGGTGATTATTGGTCAGCAGGGTACCAATTTCTTTTAGATTACCAGTAATCAGCAGGCGTTTGATTTTTAACGCTATCCCACCGATTTCCACGAAATACCCCTCAAATTCTATCGGTGAGGACTTCCAGCGTTTTCTAACCTGGTCAACAGCTTTTGCGGTGGAGCCTTTGATGCCAGAATCCGCAATGAGCAGGACCATCGAGTGAACAATCTCAAGAAATTCGATGGGGGTGTCTTTGACATAAAAAACCGGTTTTGCGTAAGTGATCACCGAATTATCAATTCCTGAAGGGGTGCGGTGGTGCAATTTCTCAATTTCAAACGCAATATTGTTGACCCGGATGTCTTCAAGGGGATGACCCAGGAAATTGGAAATTGCCCTGGTGAGTGCCACAGCAATCGACGCACTAGAGCCTAATCCCCCGCTGTGGGGAATGGTGGAATGGATTTGAATCTCACAGGCTGGCATGTGGTCAATATCCAAAACCGAGAGAACCAATTCAATGGTCTTGCGGATAGGGTGATCAGGTTGCAGCGAGTTTAAATCCGAGTCGAGACCAAAGGCGTGATCTTTGATCATCACCTGTTGAGATTCGACATTTGGTTTTGCCAAAATCACGCAGCGGGTTTGTACATCTGTAATCGGCAAGGCGATTGCAGGCTGGCCATACACAACAGCATGTTCGCCACAAAGAATGATCTTACCGGGGGCAGAACTGGATATGGCTGGCATAGTATCACATGAACAAGTAGAAAATCAGGATGACGGCAATCCCCCATAAAACGATAGTTATTTGCAGAGGGCGGTCATTAAGGAGGAGGTCTTCCGGTTCGCCTCCCTTTTTGCTAATCTGGATGAGGGAGAGATAACGGAAGATACCGTAAAGGACAAATGGAACGGTCAGCATCATGGTATGGTTTTCCGGGAGGTTTGGAGCGGAAAAAGTATATAACGAATAGGCAATGATGGTTGTCGAGGAGACAATGGTAATCAACTGATCGATAAGGCTGATGGAATATCCAGCGAGGACTTTTCGGTGTGAAGTGGCATTTTCAGCGACGAGCAGTGAAATTTCTGCTCTTCGTTTACCAAAACCGAGATAGAGGGCAAAGAGGGTTGTAACCACATAAAGCCAGGGAGAAAAACGTTCCACCTGGATTACGGACACACCCGCAGCAACCCGTAAAACAAAACAAGCGGCAATCACCAGAACATCGATGATGGCGATGTGTTTAAGCCACTTGGAATACGCCAGGTTCAGGAAGAAATATATGAGAAAAATAAAAAAAGTGCCGATGTTAAGTAAAAAGGAGCCCGCCAGTGCAACAACCAGCAGAAGAATTGCGATGATGATGGCGAGGACGATTGGTAACTTGCCTGATGCAATGGGGCGGTTTTTCTTAACGGGATGATTGCGGTCAGCATCAACATCCATAATGTCGTTAATGATGTAAACGCTGCTGGCAAGCAGGCAGAACAATCCAAAAGTCATCAGCGTGCGTTCTAGCGAAGTCAGGTTGAATAATTTGCGATCAAAAATTAATGCAGCAAAGACAAATGCGTTTTTTGTCCACTGCTTGGGACGCATGGCTTTAAGGATATGTTTCAGCATAAGATAAATATATCACAACTACTTTTCACGAGTAAAATTCAATTATGAACAAAACCAGATTGGATATTCACCTGGCAGAATCGGGGTTGGCGGAAAGCCGCTCGGCAGCCCAAAGAATTATCATGGCGGGCAGTGTACGCATTAATGGACAAGTATCACTTAAGCCGTCAGAATCGGTGAACGAAATTGACGTAGTTACTATTGATAAACCGCCCCAATTTGTTTCAAGGGGTGGTGAAAAATTGGAAGCTGCGTTGCTTGCTTTCGATTTAAGTGACTTAAAGGAAAAGACCTGTGTTGATGTAGGCGCCAGTACGGGGGGATTTACTGATTGCCTGCTCCAACACGGTGCTGTGAAGGTCTTCGCAATTGATGTGGGTTACGGCGTTCTGCATTGGAAATTACGCCAGGATGGGCGGGTCATTAGCATGGAAAGAACCAACGCCAGGTATGTGGAGGGTTTTACTGAACCGGTTGACCTGGTCACTATCGATGCTTCTTTCATTTCATTAAAAACTTTACTTCCAGTTGTGAAAAAATGGCTGGGGAGTAAAAAGGTTGATGTAATTGCGCTCATCAAACCGCAGTTTGAAGCCGGCAGGAAAGATGCCGCCAGAGGAGAAGGAGTAATCAGGGACCCCCTGATTCACAACCGTATCCTTAATGAAATTCTCAATTTTGCAGGCGAAGCCGGGTTTAAAGTGGCCGGGCTGATCAAGTCGCCTTTGACCGGCCCAAAAGGGAATATAGAATTCCTGGTTCACCTGCTGAATTCAACGCAAATTGAAGCGATAACGCACGACTGGATAAGCCCGTTAGGGTTGGAAACACCGCTGGAAGAGGAACCTTAATTTTTCCAGGTCTAAATTGTTATTAAGGTATACTAAATCCGATTATGTCTATAAACCGGATCCGAAATTTTTGTATTATCGCCCATGTCGACCACGGGAAATCCACCCTGGCTGACCGTATGCTGCAACTTACCGGCACCATATCCGACCGGGATATGATGGAACAAGTGCTGGACACCATGGACCTCGAGCGGGAAAAAGGGGTGACCATCAAGGCGTCGGCGGTACGGATGAAGTACATGTATAACGGGGAAGAGTATGAATTGAACCTGATCGACACCCCGGGACATGTGGATTTTAACTACGAAGTGAGCCGCGCTCTTGAAGCCTGTGAAGGTGCTGTACTGGTGGTGGATGCCACCCAGGGCATCGAGGCGCAGACGCTTGCAAACCTGTACATGGCAATTGAGTCCAACCTGACGATTCTTCCAGTCATTAATAAGATCGATTTGACCTCTGCGCGGCCGGATGAAGTCGCTGAGGAAATTGAAGCGCTGGTGGGCACACCGGCTGAATCCATTTTGCGGGTTTCCGCGAAGGATGGAATCAATGTTGAGAATGTTCTAAAGGCGATTGTTGAACAGATCCCTGCACCAAAGGGGGATGCGAATGCCCAGACACGCGCATTGATATTTGACTCGCATTATGATTCGTACAAAGGTGTTGTCGCTTATGTGCGTGTACTTGAGGGGAGTATCCTAGCGGTCAATTCGCTGCGATTAATGGCAACTGGAGCTGACGTAAAACCAGTTGAAATAGGAATATTTGCTCCAGGAATGGTACCGATCAATGAACTGGTAGCGGGGGATGTTGGTTATGTGGCAACCGGGCTAAAAACAGTCAAGGAATGCCGCGTCGGCGATACCTTCACCCTAACTGCCGATCCTTCTACGCAACCTCTGCCAGGTTACCGGCACCCAAAGCCAATGGTATTTGCGGGTATTTTCCCGGTGGACGGGGAAGACTATGCTGAACTCAAGGATTCAATTGAAAAACTCCAATTAAACGACGCTTCCCTTGTTTTTGTACCTGAGACTTCGCAAGCCTTAAACTTTGGGTTTCGCTGCGGTTTTTTGGGTTTATTTCATATGGAAATCATCCAGGAGCGTATCGAGCGTGAATACAACCTGGATATAGTGGTAACTGCTCCCTCGGTTGAATATGAGGTCACATTAATTAATGGTGAAACAATCCCGGTTTCCTCTCCTGCCAAACTACCCGATGAAGTGGATATCACGGAAGTGCGAGAACCATGGATGCGGCTGGAAGTAATCAGCCCGATTGAATTCTACGGCACTATTATGGACCTCGTAACCAATCGGCGGGGGACATTCATTTCGCAAGATTATCCAGCTCCCAAACGTGTACAGTTAAACTACGACATTCCATTGTCCGAACTGATCGTCGACTTTTTTGATGAACTCAAATCCCGCACCCGCGGATATGCTTCAATGGATTATCATCTTCTGGATTACCGACCAGGCAGCCTGGTTAAACTTGAGATTCTTGTGGATAATGAGCCAGTGGATGCGCTAGCTGCAATTGTTCACAAGGAAGATGCTTACCATAAAGGCCAATTTCTGGTGACAAAGCTAAAATCACTCATACCGAGACAAATGTTTGATGTTGCGATCCAGGCATCTGCAAGCGGTCGGGTTATCTCGCGTGCAAACGTGAAAGCCCTGCGCAAGGATGTGCTTGCCAAATGCTATGGCGGTGATATATCGCGAAAAAAGAAACTACTCGAAAAACAAAAAAAGGGGAAACGGCGAATGAAGATGATCGGAAATGTGGAGATCCCTCAAGAGGCGTTCATGGCTGTCCTGCGGCTTGAGGGGGATTAATGGGCGAACAAAAAAAGAACAAAACCATTTGGTTGCGTTTGGGACTGGGTGTAGCGATTAGTTTCCTGGCGATCTTTGCGGTACTTAAATTTGTAAATCTTGACGACCTAAAGACCGCGATGGCAACTGTGAGTTGGAAATTCATCCTGGTAGTTGTGATCCTGGATATCATTGGACTGGTCGGAAGAGGAAAAGCCTGGCAAACCATCCTTGGAAATAAGATCAGCCTTATCCAAGCCTTTTTTGGCGTAAGTGAGGGGTATTTTCTTAATAATATCCTCCCGTTCAGGGGTGGGGAATTTGGGCGATCTTTTTTTGTCGGACGCAGCTCAGGATTAGGGACCTTTTATACACTTTCTACGATTGTGATCGAGCACGCATTTGATATCGCATTCGCGGCATTATTACTCATTCTAACCCTTCCGTTTCTGACAGGAATTGAATGGGCAAAACCAATCGCGTTGATCGCATTGGCAGTGATCATTGCAGGAATGGTTAGTCTTTTTCTGTTAACACGGCATAAGGATAAAGTCATCGCCTGGATAAGCAAACGCGAGAACAAATCCCGATTATATTCCATCGTTATCCCCAAGATCAGGAACCTTATTGAAGGATTTTCAACAATCCGAACACCCTCCCAATTCTTCCTCAGTCTCTTTTGGATTGGCGCATGTTGGACAGTATGGACGGTGATTTATTATTTTGCAATGACCCAGGTTTTACCGGGCTCACCACTTTGGACTGGAGCGTTCATTGCCGCAGTCCTGGCATTGGGTGTTGCCATTCCGTCAGCGCCAGCCGCGTTGGGTGTATTCGAGGCAGCCTTTACTGGCGCTGTAGTCATCATCGGTGGTTCCGCGAGCACTGGTTTTGCTTACGCACTGGTACTTCATCTTATCCAATTCGTTATGGTGGGAATTTTAGGGATTTGGGGAATATATCGTGATGGGACAAGTTTGTCAGCGTTTATTGGGGAAGTAATGAAAAAAGAGTCACAACCAAAACCAATAGGGTTGGAGTAAGGAGTGGTAATGGATCGATTTACTTTAATAACCGGAGGTGCTGGTTTTATCGGGTCCAATTATGCATCGCGATGTCTAAAGAGAGGTGAGTCAATAAGGATCTTTGACAACCTTTCAAGACCCGGGGGACAGCGCAACCTGGATTGGCTGGAAGGAATTTATGGTAAAGGATCCTTTGAGCTTATAAGAGGAGATGTACGCGACCTGGAGGCGATCAGCAAAGCGGTCATTGGAGCAGAAAAGATTTTGCACCTGGCGGCACAAGTGGCGGTTACCACCTCGGTGACGGATCCCCAAACGGATTTCGCGATTAATGCGCAGGGGACTTTTAACGTCCTGGAGGCTGCCCGAAAAACAGGAACGAACCCCAGGCTGATCTTCGCATCGACAAATAAGGTATACGGTGGTATGGAGACCGTGGAAGTTATTGAAAAAACCACGCGGTATGATTACAAGGATCTTCCACTGGGGGCTGACGAAAACCAACCTCTTGATTTCCATTCTCCATACGGCTGCTCCAAGGGAAGTGGAGACCAGTATGTGCGCGATTATTTCAGGATATACAATCTACCAACTCTTGTATTAAGGCAGTCCTGTATTTATGGCACACGGCAATTTGGCGTGGAGGATCAAGGGTGGGTAGCATGGTTCATTATTGCGGCTGTAACCGGTAAACCGATCACAATCTATGGTGACGGCAAGCAGGTTCGCGACATTCTATTTGTGGATGACCTGCTGGATGCCTACGACGCGGGTTTTGAAAGGCTGCCGGCACTTGGCGGACAAATATTCAATATCGGCGGTGGAAGGCAGAACACGATTTCAGTTTGGCTGGATT
>CAZSGL010000044.1:15153-15719 GCA_964606265.1 uncultured Anaerolinea sp.
TTTTAACGACGCGGTCAGATTGGCGCCCGGGAGACCAACCCGTATTCATCTCGGATATCCGTAAAGCTCAAAGGCTGTTGGATTGGTCGCCAAAAGTCAGCGCAGAAGAAGGTATTTCACGATTGTTTACCTGGGTGCAGGAAAATCAGAGTATGTTCAAGTGATCTGACATGAAGATATTGATCGTTCTTACTTATTATCGGCCACATATTAGCGGATTGACAATCTACGCCCAGCGATTGGCAAAAGCATTTGCTAAATTAGGGCATGAAGTCACGATTTTAACCTCCCAATTTGACAAATCACTCCCCCGGGAAGAAGTATGTGACAACTTCAGGATCATCCGTGCGCCTGTGCTTTTTCGCCTGAGTAAAGGGGTGATAATGCCGTCCTTTGGCCGACTGGCTTCAAAACTTACTGCGGAAACAGATGTGATCCAACTTCACCTGCCGCAATTCGACGCAGCGGGGATTTCACTCAGGGGGCGCTTGCTCAAGAAACCAACAGTGATCACCTACCATTGTGATTTACTCTTACCTCCCGGGATTATGAACCGAATGGCCAAT
>CAZSGL010000045.1:0-15549 GCA_964606265.1 uncultured Anaerolinea sp.
ATTCGAGCATGAAAGCCGGCAAGTGGCTAAAAAAGGAATTCGAAGGTGCGGAACTAGCCGGAAAAACCCTGGGAGTGCTTGGGTTTGGGCGCATCGGCGCAGCGGTTGCCAAACGAGCCGCGGCATTTGAAATGAATATTCTCGGATTTGATCCGATGTTATCAGCCGACGAAATCAAGAAACGCGGCGGGGAACCGGTAACTTTTGAGGAGTTGTTGAAACGCTCCGACATGATCACCATGCACCTTCCGCTTACTGCCGATACGAAAAACATGTTGAACGCCGCAGCCTTTGCCCAAATGAAACAGGGCGTTTACATCATCTGCGCAGCCCGCGGTGGTGTGATCGATGAGACCGCTTTGCTTGAGGCATTAAACAGCGGAAAAGTGACTGGCGCTGCACTGGATGTGCTCTCATCCGAACCCCCAACAGAAGAACTTTTAGGGTTGGTGGGGCACCCCAAAGTAATCGATACTCCTCATATTGGCGCGCAAACTGTAGAAGCACAGGCACGCGCAGCCAATGATATTGCCGAAGAAGTACTGGCAGCGCTTGATGGTAAAGCGCTGCGCTGGAAGGTCGCTTAATCTATTCAATGGAGGAAGTGCTAATGGAAAAAAAGTTGAACGAATTCAAGCAACTTGTCGCTGAGGTCACTGATCTCGGGCGCGCCCAGGCTGTATTAGGTTGGGACCAACAGGTCAACATGCCCAGGGGCGGCGCTGAAGACCGCGGCAATATTCTCGCCACACTTGCGGGAATTGGCCATCAAAAATTTACCTCCAAAGAAATGGGCGACCTGGTGGCACAATTGCTGCCGTACGCCGAAACGCTTGACCCTGAATCAGATGACGCCTGCCTGATCAAGCGGGTTGCGCATGACTTCAACAAGGAAACCAAAGTATCCATGGAATGGGTGGAGGAATTTGCCCGATTAACCACCATCGCGCAGGGGGTCTGGGAAGAAGCCAAGGCGGAGAATGACTTTAAACGCTTCCAGCCGCACCTCGAAAGAATCGTGGAATTACGCCGCGAGTATGCGGAATTCTTCAAACCTTACGACCATGTCTATGATCCACTGCTGGATGATTTTGAACCGGGATTGAAGACGAAAGAGGTCAAGGATATTTTTGGCAAACTGCGACCGCAGCAGGTGGAATTGTTGAAGGCTATCGCTGCCAAACCTGTCATTGACGATTCCTTCCTGCACATCCCATTTGACGGACAGGGCCAATGGGACTTTGGCGTGGATGTGATCACTCACTTTGGCTACGACTGGAACCGCGGACGGCAGGACAAGGCGGTTCATCCATTCACAACCAGTTTTGGGCTGGGCGATATTCGCATTACCACCCGCTTTGATCCGGAACGCGCGGCTTCAGCATTATTCAGCACCATGCATGAAGGCGGGCACGCCATGTACGAACAGGGCGTTTCCACCAGCCTGCGCCGCACACCGCTGACCAATGGCGCATCCATGGCTGTACACGAATCGCAGTCGCGCATGTGGGAGAATCTCGTTGGGCGTTCAAAAGCCTTCTGGAAATTCTTCTATCCGCGCCTGGTCAAGATATTCCCGCAGCAGCTCAAAAACGTCAGCATGGAAGCTTTTTATAAAGGGATTAACAAGGTGGAACCATCCCTCATCCGTGTGGAAGCGGATGAAGCCACCTATAACCTGCACGTGATGCTGCGCCTGGAACTTGAAATTGGACTTATGGAGGGCACTGTCGAGGTGAAGGATCTTCCGCAGGCGTGGAATGCCCGCATGCAGGATTACCTGGGAGTTGTGCCTCCCACCGATACACTGGGTGTTCTGCAGGATGTGCACTGGTCAGGCGGGATGATCGGTTACTTCCCGACCTACGCGCTGGGCAACCTGGTCTCCTCTCAATTGTGGGAAAAGATCAACCAGGATATCCCGGACCTCGAAGATCAGATCGAGCACGGCAAATTTGATGCCCTGTTGGGTTGGCTGCGGGTGAACATCCACCAGCACGGCGCCAAGTTCGAGCCTCAGGTGCTGGTGAAGAAGGTGACAGGCAGCACCATCACTCCTGAACCCTACATGCGCTACCTGAAGACCAAGTATTCCGAGATCTACCACCTTTAAGATAAACATGGGGGTTTGCCCAACGGCAAACCCCTTTTTGTTGTAAAATTCCTAAATGCCAAAAACTGTCCTAACTAAACTGGTCGTCTTGTTATTGATCATGAGCCTTGTCGCTGGATGTAAACCGTCCACAAACCTGACGCCAACTGCCGCCACAGGGATTATTGCAGAGGGGATCACGCGCACTCCTGATGCCCTTCTGACTTCTGCTGTAACTCCCGAATTGCCGCAAGCCGCAGAAGCGGTGCAAACCGGTGCCCTCACAGCGATTGTAGTTGAACAACCCACCATGCAGTCAACTGAAATTTCATCTACGCAACCGGGGCAAAAATTTCCGCCAGCGCTACTCCAGGTGGAAAAGCCGGGAGAAATGTCACGCTTATCCTCACCGATCCTGGTGACAGCCAATGTGTACCCGGGTTACAAGGGACTGGTCAATGTACAGTTGATCGGTGAAGACGGCCGCATTATGGCGGATCAATTGCTGCAATTAAATGCCGTTCAAACAGGATGGATTTCCCTGGCAACACAAATACAGTTCGAAATCAACTCTGCCGGAGAGTCTGCCTTGATCGTTGTTTCCACGAGTGACGGTTATGACCGGAGAATTGCCCAGGTGGGTGTACCGGTCATCCTGATGCAGATTGGCGAAAGTGAAATCGAGAATCCGATTTTTTTCAACCAACCGGTGATTCTGAGCTCCCCGGTTAATGGCGGCATCGCGCAAAACGGCAGCCTGCACATTGAAGGACAGGTACATCTCTTCAATGAAAACCCGATCATTATTGAGTTGATCTCGCACACTGGCGGAGTCGTGGCAAGCAAGGCGATTATGGTTAAAGCTGCGGCAGGTAAGGAATACGTCCCCTTCTCAGTTGACATTCCTTACTCAGTCAGTAAACGCACACCGGTTCGCCTGGTTGTCAGGCAGCCAAGCACCTTGTCTTACAATGTGGATATTTCGTTATACAGTTTGCTCCTCTTCCTCGATCCGTAAAAAAAGGATGGGCAGAAGCCCATCCTATAAATTTACCTTTTTGGCCGGTTTACAATCCAAGTGACCTGCCCAAACTGCAGTTAATTTACTGCGACTACCGCGCTGGAAATTTGACTGGGTCCTTCCTCAAGCGCCCGGATGGCGGGAACGAACAGGGCTGCAATTCCTATCAGCATCACCAGCGCTCCACCAAACCAGTACCAAACGCGCAAGCCCAAAAGTTCAGCAACGGGGGCAGCCACCAGCATGGAGAGCGGCATCATCGCCATACAGATGCTGCCGGTTGTGCCCATCACACGCCCCTGCATTTCAGCCGGTACACGGCTCTGCATAATGGCTTGCAGAGGACCGTTTGCCATTGGGCTCATAAATCCCAGGACTGCCATGGCAACCACACCCAACCAGAACATATTGCCGGGGGCGACTCCAAAGAGGAAGACGCCGAATCCCAATCCAATGACACCCGAGAGGCTGGTGACGATCTTGCTTTTAAACCCGCCCCAGATTCCCAGCAGTACCCCACCGATGACGATACCTAAACCCATTACTGAATCCAGGATGCTCAGCTCCCATACGCCGGCTTTAAAGTGCTGCGTCACCATGAGCGGGCTGAGTGTTCCAGAAGGTGCAAGCAGGAAATTGAGAAGTGCAGCGATCATGGTCAGGTAGAGCAGCCCCTTCCAGGTTTTCATGTAACGGAATCCTTCCGCCATATCCTTCCAGAGCGCTTTTGGTGTTATCACCTCGCCGGCATCCGCGCGGACAGGTTGCGGGATGCGGATGAAGAGCAGCGGGGTCACAGCGATGATGGCGGTGATCACATCCACCGCGATAACCTGGTAGACCGGCAGGAGAGTCATCAGTAATGCGCCCAATGGTGGGGCGATGATGGCGAGGCTGCCGCGCAGCGCCTGGTTAATCCCTGCGACGCGGGAAAAATGTTTTTCCGGCACCATCAGCGATGTGGAAGCCTGCATGGCGGGCCAGTGGAATGTGCCGCCTACTGAACGCAGGAACATGACAACAAATATGTGCCATGTTTCTGCCAGGTCCAGGGCGAACAGTACGGCTAATGCCAGCGTAACAACGGCAATGCTCAAATCAGCCACGATCATCACTTTACGGCGATTCCAGCGGTCCACGAGAGCGCCGGTAAAAGGCGATAGGAATACCTCAGGTAAGACAGCCACCAGCGTTGCGGTTGCAAGCAGCGCCGCCGACCCGGTTTTCTGGGTGATCCACCAGACGAGGGCGAACTGTACGAGTCCGCTGCCGAGGAGGGAAAAGATCTGGGCGCTCCAGATGGGGATGAATTTGCGCATCCAGTTGGATTCGGTAATTTTTTCTGCGGTTTCCATAATATCTCCAAAAAAAGCACAATTTAAACACACCAACACGCGAATGTGAGTGTCAGAAAATGTTGCATGTGATTGTGGGTTATTCGATGTAGACTTCTACGTGTTCCCCATCTTCATCGTCGTAAATATCCATGATCTGACCGGTCTCACCGGCTGCCAGGGCTTCCGCCAGGCGGGCAGCATCCAGACCTTCCACTTCGGGAGAAAAGCGCATACCCATGCGGATACCGGCATTTACCATTCCCAAAGGCAGGCGCACATTGACCCGTGTTTTTCCGCTGTCCGTGTCTGTAACGCGTACCCTGAAGAAGCGCCCGCCACCTTTGCCGGGGAACACGCCAGTGGTGGATTCTTCTGTTTGCGGTTTTCGGCTGCTGGAATCCAGTGCCTTTAGCAATTCAGCTGCCATTTCAGGAGTGATCTTGCCCTCCTGTACCATTTTGAGTACTTTCATGCGTTCTTCACTGCTGGCCATCACTTCACCTCCGCCACAGAGCCGGGTTCGGAATATTTTTCACCCCGCAGCCGTGCCTGGGCTTCATCCCAGGTGATGGTCCCGTTGTCCAACTCCTCAAGGATGGTGCGCCGTTCCTCGGCGGATAATTGTGCAGGGCTTTCCTCTTTGCCTGGCTCGTATCCCAGGGCGCGCACAATTTCGTTCAACCTGCTGCGCAGGGTGGGATAGGAGAGTTTCATTTCGTCTTCCATGCGGTTTAAACGCCCCTCACATTTTACAAAAGTGAGCAGGAACTGCATCTGCTCAGGTGATAATTTGCCAAAAGGCGTGTGTTCCGCTGCGAAATGTCCTTCAATGGTGGTGTTGCAATTCACACAATAAAGGCGGGTGACTGCCAGATCTTCATCACAAACCGGGCACTTGCTGAGTGTTTTATTAACCATAACTACCTCTTCAATTAGCAGATTACTTCTGCATCAAATGTTTTTCAAAGATTTTAAAATATAATAGCATGTTTGTAAAAAAAGTCAATACATACATTGATAAAATTAAGAAAATTCTTAATTAATATAAAAAATATTTAATGAAGGGAAATTATTCTGTTTCTTTGCGTTCGCCCAACAGGTACCAGCGCCCCTTTTGGTTGTCGACATCTTCAGGGGCGCGGTCAAAGTAAAGCTCAAATAACCGACCCTCGGATGTCTTCACGCGGAAGTGGAAGCGCCCAACTCCGCGGGATCCGAGGCGGCTGGCACTTGCCAGGTGAGTTTGAGCCATATTTCGAGCCGCTCGCCCACGCCGTTTAAAGTCAGACCATTCCTCCAACACTTCGCTGATGGAGAAGTATTCCTCACGCCAGGTAAAACCGTCAGGGCAGGGGGGCTTTTTCTCCAACACCGGGGGAGTAATAAAATTGACCTCAATGGGTTCGTCGTAAAAATTGGCAGGGACTGTAGGCAATGTGTATCCATAACCAGGTGAGGTTTTTACCTCAACTTTTTCTGCTGATGCTTGATTGTACCTTTATTATCGCTGCAAGCGGCGGGGAGGATAACTTAAAACCAGGCGCGACCTTTCCTTGGTTGCTGGTTCAGGTATCTGCAGTAAGTTCAGGAATTCATCCACGATAAGTGGATCAAAACTGCGTCCTTTTTCCGTCCGCAAATACTCAACCACCTGCGTTTCCGGGATGGCGTCACGGTAACTTCTCTTGGAGCGCATGGCGTCCCACACGTCGACGACCGAGAAGATACGCGCCTCGATGGGGATGGCGTCGCCCTGTATTCCGCGGGGATACCCTGTTCCATCCCATTTTTCATGATGGCAGTAGGGGATATCTGCCGCCGGGGAGAGATAGGAGATTGGTTTAATCAAGTCGCGCGCATACACCGGATGGTTCTGCATGACGCGCTTTTCAGCATCAGTGAGGGGACCCGGTTTGCACAGGATGGAATCCGGGATGCCCATTTTTCCGATATCATGTAACAGAACGCCGCGGCGAAAATGGTCAAGCCGTTCGGCGGGAAGACGCATCTTCCTGGCCAGCTGCATGGTCAGATCTACCACCCTGATTGAGTGACCTTCGGTCTCCTGGTTGCGAAGCTCCAGGGCTTGCGCCCAGCCTGCGATGGTGCTGTCGTAAGCGCTCACAATCTGCCCAATTATTTTGTCAATGAGCACAGAAACGCGCCACGAGATGAGAGCCAGAAGCACAACACAAATAACCGAAAAGATGGGGAAAGGCGTCTGCGAAAATTTGAGCGCAAAAACGATCAGGAACATGGGTATCACGATGAGAACCACAGCCAGTGACCGTCGTCCATCGGTAATAAAGCTTGAAACGCAAACAGGTATTGCCAGGTAGAGCAGGATCTGGTCAGGGTTTTGAAAAGGGTAGGCAGTGAAACACAGGTAGGATGAAATAAAGATGAAAATTTCACCGGCCAAATCGCCCTTGTTTTTGTCATTCAGGATACTGGTGGTCACCAAACCGAGGATGCAGGCTATGTTATTGAGGGCATAAAAAGCATTCCAGGTGCTTGGCTCCCTAATCCACTGCACCAATAAGAATGGCAGCAGAATAAGCAGAACGAAAATGGTGAACCAGATGGCATAGCGCAGAGTAACTTCATGCCGGTCTGCGCGTGTGAACGTTTCATTAAGATCAAATCGCGAACTTAATTGTTTGAGCCACGGATGCATATCCGCTCCTTGAAAGGATGGTATTTTTCCCCGGTTTACCAATTGCAACACAGGGTTGTAGGGAGGTTGTCTCTTAATAGGAATGATTACAAGTTTTATGCCAAATCTTCAGCGTCACGGGCGAGGGCTTGTTTAATCTACCCAGTCGTGTGGCTCAACGTGAACGTAAGCACGGTCCACGCCGGGGAATTCTTCCAGGCGTTGAATGACCTGGTCCGAAATCTGGTGTACTTCAATGAGGGTCTTGTTGCCGTCCACATTAATATGCAGGTCGATCATCAAGCGCGGACCCACATAGTCAGTCATAATGTGATGCACGCGCAGCACTCCGGGAACCTTTTCAGCAGCTCCCACGAATTCCTGCACTTCTTCTGCTGTGGCTCCCCTGCCGGTGAGAAAACCGAGGTTTTCACGCCCGGCCATGAATGCCTGCCGAAAAATCCAGACGGCAACGATAAAACCAGCCACCGGATCCGCCAGCGGATGAATGAAGTTGGATCCGATCACACCCAGGAATGCTGCCAAGGAGGTGAGAACATCACTGAGGTTATCACGGGCGGTGGTTTTTAAGGTGGGGCTGAGGAGTATTTTTGCGATGCGTGAAATGGATACAAACATCCCGGCTTTAAGTGCAGCGCTGGCAAGCAGCACCAGGGTAGGCAGGTCAAGCGCAATGGCTTCGCCGCCAGCGGTATACCGCAAATAGGAATTGCGCGCGGCTTCAAACCCGGCAAATGCCATTGAAAGCGTAACGAGCATCCCCACCAGCGGTTCAAAACGGGCGTGTCCCTGGGGGTGGCCTAGGTCTGGCGGCTGCATTGCCACGTATAGACCCAGCACCATCAACAATGAATAAACTACATCCGATATGGAATTAGCAGCATCGGAATAGACCGCCGCGCTTCCGGAGATGGCCGCCACAATTCCCTTAACGACCGCCAGCAGCAGGTTGCCCCCCAGTGTGATGACCAGCGCCTGGCGGTAAAGTTTTGTTTGATCAGTTAGTGGATGAAAATCCCTCACCCATCGCATGGGTTTTCCTCTCTGGGCAACAAAAAACCTCCCGGTACCCTCTCCCTTTTTGGAGTGAGCGCACCTTTGAGGTTCCTCGTACAGGTTGCCAGGCTGAGTGCTCCGTCTGACAATCCCATTTTATCACACCGCGTTTAACTTTTTCCTGATTATGTTACACTAATCGCAATGAAACGAATCCTGTTGATCCTGGTTTTCTTAGCGCTGGTGATTACCCCCGGCTTCACGTTTCAGGAACAAAATCCTGTCCATGTGACCCGCATGGAAATCGACATCTGGCCGGAGTACGACCGCACGCAGGTGCTCGTTATTTACCGTGTGCAGCTTTCCAGGGACACATCCCTGCCAGTCCGTTTCAGCATCCGCATCCCCAGGGAGGCAGGTAATCCATTCAAGGTAGCCATGCGTGACCTGGACGGGGTGCTCTATAACGTGGAGTATTCGGTCGAACCAGAGGGGATTTGGAACCAGATCGTCTTGACCACTTCAAGCGAAGAGCTCTATATCGAATATTATGACCCCAGCCTGGTGAAAACTGAAAACGACCGCGAGTACGCCATCTCCTGGTTCAGTGATTATCCGATTGACAAACTGGTGGTCAAAGTCCAGCAGCCGCGCAATTCAGCAAATTTGTGGATTTCACCTTCAATGGGGACTGGGGAATTGAATCCAAATGATGACCTGGTCTACTTTTCTGGTGATTTTGGAACCTTAACCACCGGGTTAACCTTCAATTTGGCTCTAGCCTATACCAGGACGAATTCAGAATTGAGCGCTTCGAACCTGCCTGTTTTTGCCGCCACCCCTGTTCAAATGAATACCAACATGGGCAATACTGTGGCAAAGGTTATGAATCAAGTGATTGAGAACAAGGGGCTGGTCACCGCGGGAACTTTGATCCTTGGCGGCATGATTCTTATGCTCCTGGTGAGTTTCTTTGCCGGGCAATGGACGAATCCCGTATCGCGATGGATAAATGGGTTAATGGGAAAGAAAAAACCCGATGTAGTTCCGGGAATCAATGTGAAGTATTGTCCGCAATGTGGAAAGAAGACCTATCCCGGTGACCGCTACTGCCGGGGGTGCGGCAATACCACTTGATCTGGTGATCCGACCCTAAAATATCAGTTGCAGCCCCCATGCCCGTCCTGGCAGGGGGTTTTTTCAAACTGGATGGTTGTATGCTGAATGTTGAAATCGCGGTCGAGGAGCCCATGGATTTGCTCCAGGGCAATTTCCGGGTCTGCTGGCTGGATTTCGTCCAGGGTGATGTGGGCACTGAGCGCTACCGAGTCCGAGGAGAGGTTCCAGATGTGCAGGTCATGCACCTGCGAAACCATTGGCAAAGTGCGCAGGCGCTCATTGATCTCTTTTACTGATAAGCCCTCAGGGACTCCCTCCAATAATATATGCAGTGCGCTGCGCAACAACCTTACCGCGCTGATGACAATAATGATGCCGATAAGTATGGAAATGAGGGGATCAAGCCAATTGGCTCCGGTAAAGCGGATGAGGAGCGCGGCGATTATGACTCCGACGGATGAAATGGCGTCACCGAGAACATGCAGGAAGGCTCCATGTACGTTGAGATTGCGGCGCGGAGTGGGGCGTTCGTGTGCATGCTCGTGTTCCAATTCCCCTGCGTGATCATGCTCATGTGCCTTCTCGCCTGGGGTATGACCACCAAGGATATACACAACAACCAGGTTCACCACCAAACCGATAATGGCGATGATTAGCATTTCAGAACTGCGGATTTCAGGCGGGTCAAGCAAGCGTTTGTAAGCTTCCACCCAAATTCCGACGGCGATAACCACCAGCGAAGCGCCATTGATGAGGGCGGCTACCACTTCGGCGCGGTTCCAGCCGTAACTGTGCCGGTCATCCGCTGGGCGGGCAGCCAGGCGCATTGCCAGGAAACTCAACACCAGTGCGAAGATATCCATAAAAACATGTGCGGCATCTGAGAGCAGCGCCAGCGAACCTGAAATTAGCCCGCCGATTACCTCAACGATAAGGATGACACTGGTGAGGAGGATGGAAAGGATAAACTTTTTTTGTAAATCAGGATTAATTTTCGATTGCATGTGGGTTCCAGGGCAGAGTCGGATTAATCGATCTCGAGTTCCGCAACCGAGTTCAGGATAAGTGTCGGGCGGTAAGGGAAGAGTTTAACATCCTCCCTGGTGGATACGCCGCTGAGCACCAGTATGGTATCCAACCCGCTCATCACGCCAGCCACAATGTCTGTGTCCATGCGGTCACCAATCATCACCGTGTCTTCGGAATGCACGCCAAGGTAGCGCAGCGCGCTGCGGATCATCAGCGGATTGGGCTTGCCGACAAAGAAGGGCGCTTTACCGGTAGCCTTTTCGATCAGGGCAGCCAGCGCACCCGTCGCCGGGACGACACCCGTTTCCAGCGGTCCGGTTGAATCAGGATTGGTGGCGATGAACATCGCGCCGTCATTGATTAGGCGGATCGCCTTGGTGATCATCTCGAAGTTGTAATTGTTGACCTCGCCCAGCACAACGTAATCGGGATTCATATCAGTTTGCACATAGCCAACTTCATGCATCGCCTGTGTCAGCCCGCTTTCCCCAATAACGTATGCCTTGCCATTGGGAGTCTGGTTTTGCAGGAAGCGCGCGGTGGCGATGGCGGAAGTAAAGATATTCTCTGCCGGTACTTTGAGACCGCTGGTATTTAACCGGTGCTCCAGGTCACGCTGCGTATAAAGCGGATTATTGGTGAGAATGAGGAATTTGATCTTGCGTTCGAGTAAGCGCTCGATAAATTCAGGAGCTCCCGCAATGGGAGTCTTTCCTTTGACGAGCACACCATCCATGTCGATCAGGTAATTTTTATTCGGTTTTTTTTCCATATGCGTTGATTTTAGCACGGTTGCAGATAAATCGCCGGGGATTGAAGTTTTTACGCGAAGATGAGGAGTTTCGTCCGATTATCCCCGGAGGGGAATCGGTTATAATCAACTCTGGAAAAATACCCCAAAAGGATACCAATGCCCCGCCAGAGATCCCTCGAAGACCTCTCTTCTGAAGAATTACGGCAGCTCCTGGTGGAGAAACGCCGGGCAGAACGGGAAGCGCGCCTCACGGCTTACCGCAAATCCGGGCGGGTGATCCGCGTGGAAGGCGATGATGCGCCTGCGCCAACCTTTGACGAACTGGAAGACCGCCAGGAGGAGGATGAAACTCCTTCCTCATTGCGCCAGCGCGCGCGCTCAAAACGCAGGAGTAATATGGACCGCCTGCTCTTTGGTATCGAGATCGTGGCAATTTTGGGATTGTTCTTTATCATCTTTAATGGCGCCAAATTATTGACCAACCTGAATAAGGAGTTCACTTCCGCGCTGAACCAGCCCAACCTCACGCCTACTGCGCTCATCACGGCAGTAGTGCTGCCGAGCGGTCACACACCGCCGGTGGAAGGGGTGGAAGTGCGCCCGAATGATTCCGAGATCCCGGAGCATCTGCGCGCCATCATGCAGACCTTCGAGAATCTGCCCATTCCCACCCCGGGACCTCAGCAGGCCAGGCAGATCCAGATCTCGGCCATCAATGTCAACGCTCCGGTGGTCATGGGAGACGGCTGGGAGCAGCTTAAAAAGGGTATCGCACAGCACCTGAACACCGCCAACCCGGGTGAAAAGGGCAACATGGTTGTCTCTGCCCACAACGATATTTTCGGCGAATTGTTCAAAGACCTGGATAAGCTCAAGCCTGGCGATACAGTCATCGTTATCACCCAGGACCGCACTTTTACTTATACGATTACCGGCACGCAGATCGTGGAACCCACCGCCGTTGAGGTGATGGCTCCAACAACCGATGCCACGCTGACGTTGATCTCGTGCTACCCGTACCGCGTGGATAACAAACGCATCGTGGTTACAGCTGTTCTGGATGCAAACTAAAAAACGGGATTACAATTGCCCATAGGAGATTACGCATGGCAAACAAAAAACAAAAACGCTCAGTAAGCAGCAGCACCACCCTGGTGGAAAAGGCAACAATTGCACGCGCTCACGGCCGTACAGCTGTGGGAGAGTTCAAACCCGATTATTCTTACGTGGTATCTGATCTTAAACGTATCGGCATACTGGCAGGGTCTTTCTTCGTGATCCTGGTCGTCCTGTCGTTCTTCTTGCGGTGATCGTTCTCCCGGTGAGGAATCCCGGGGGGTTAATTTAAACAAATCTTCAAAAGGAGAGAGTCATGTCCCATATGTTTGTGCCGGGTCCGGTGGATGTAGCGCCTGAAGTACTGGCTGCTCAGACCAAACCGATGCTCCCGCATCGCAGCAAGGATTTTGAAGCCATCTTCCAACGCTCCGAAGCCAAGGCCAAGGATCTTTTCTATACCACCACACGTGTTTTCCAGGCTGCCAGCTCCGGCTCGGGTATGCAGGAAGCCGGCATCCGCAACTTTGTGCAGGAGAGCGTGCTTTCCTGTATCAACGGCTCGTTTGCCCAGCGCTGGTACGATGTGGCAGTGGCCAATGGCAAGCAGGCGGATAAATTGGAGGTGGAAATGGGGGAAGCCATTACCCCCGAACTGCTGCGAGACGCACTTAAGAAAAAACATTATGAAGCCGTCACCATCGTTCACAACGAAACGTCAACCGGCGTCGAGAACCCCCTCAAGGATCTGTGCAAGGTAGTGCAGGAAGTTAGCCCCGATACACTCATCCTGGTGGACGCGGTCTCCTCACTGGGCGGAGTCAAGATCGAAATGGACGCGCTCGGTGTGGATTTCCTCCTCACCAGTTCGCAAAAATGCCTGGCGTTACCCCCGGGGCTTTCACTGGCAGCTGCCTCTGACCGCGCCATGAAGAAAGCCGAAAGCGTTACCAACCGCGGATGGTATTTTGACCTGCTGTTGATGGAAAAACACCGCCTTAAAGACAGCACTCCCATGACCCCCGCCATGCCGTTGATCTACGCGCTGGATCTCCAGCTTGACCGCATATTTGCAGAGGGCCTGGAGAACCGCTTTGCCCGCCACGCTGCCATGTCAAAACGTGTGCAGGACTGGGGCGCTCAGCACGGCATGGAACCGGTAGCCAAGGCGGCTTACCGCTCCAAGACCGTGGTGACCATGCGCAACAGCCTTAACTGGGATATCAGCGCATTGAACAAGTTCCTGCAGACCAAAGGCATGCGTATTGCTAATGGCTATGGCAAGCTCAAGGACCTCAGCTACCGCGTTGCCACCATGGGCGAGACCAGCATGAAGGATGTTGAAACCCTGCTGGCTGCCATGGACGAATTCATCAAGGGATAACCCCTGAGAGTTGAGAGCTGAGAATCGTCATTGAACATTTGATTCCCCGGAGGGACAATCCCTCCGGGGTTTTTATTGACGCAGTTTGATGGGCGTGATAAAATTCAAGCCGTCCCAGAGATGGGCGCGTAGCTCAATGGTAGAGCAGCGGCCTTTTAAGCCGTTGGTTAAGGGTTCGAGCCCCTTCGCGCTCACTTTTGATTTAAAGAGTTTTTACCTTTGCGTAACCCAATTAATGGTGGTTGTTTGACGGCTTATACAAAAAAGAATTGTATAAGCCTTTGGTTAATAAGTTACTGAACTTATTATATACTTCATGGGGAATTCTGCCGCTGCTCTACCATTGAGCTACGCGCCCATCTCTGGGACGGCTTGAATAGCCCCCACGTTTCATTGGCAAACCCCTTACAACGCTAATCTGTCTTAATTACCAAAGTTGATCCAAAATCATGTAAAGCCTGTTTTCTTTTTGTCCACAAAATAAGTAACACTCCAATTCCAAAAAATCCAATAGACAATTGTTTTAGAAACAACCTGCCTAGTGAAGTAAAGAAACTTATCTTTTTTCCATCCATTCCGGTAATTTTAATATGGCAGATTCTTTTCCCGAAAGTTGCTTGGTATTTTGATGATTCTGACAAGCAAAAATAAAGAATAATCACAATAGGCGCAAAATAGTCGAGCGCATCCCGAGCGGCCATTCCACTGGCGCTAGCAGCATCTGGTGAAAATGGTAAAGGGTTAATAAGCCCATACAAAAGCCCCGCCGCCACGGTGATTCCAGTAAGTATTATTGTTATTACCCAATCCAAAATATACGCCAATAATCTACTCCCAAAACCTGCATAATTGATTTGTTCGTTTGTCGTGGCAGATAGTTGGGTTGGCGAAATATTAGCATTCTCTGTTTCTAGGATTGGATCATTTGATGGATTTTGAATGCCAAGTAAATCATGTTTGCACCAACGGCAATAATTTGCCTCATCTTGAATCTCTTCTGCGCAATAGGGACACTTTTTCATAATTTGCACCTCCCCCTAACTCTTTTGAAAAATATAGAATAATTTCTTAAATCCCAATAGTTTATAGGATTTCCCTTTATATGTCTTCACTGTTTTATTAATCAAACGTACACATGTGGTCATGCGTACATTCACCTGCATTTTCTATCGATTGAATTATTCCCATACATTCGTATTTACCCCAATCATCACAAAGCCAATTTCCGACAACAACATTTGAATAAGTGTTATCTCCCTGTGGCTCAACATAGACAATACCTTTATCGGACGTGTCAAATGCTACGAACGCATGACCTGTTTCTCCGTTGGTGAAATCAACCCCGACAATCCAGGCATTGATATTTTGATTGTTTGCGTTTTCAACTAGATCTATTGCAAAATCAAGGCAATTATAGTTATTTATGTCATATGCATTCCAATTAGTATGATCAGTAGAAAGAAAATTTACCAATCCATTCCAAGAAATAGAGTTCGAATTGGATGAAGTAAGAAATGGATTTGCTGAAGGATTAGATGATGATTTTCCTTCAATCGTTCTTATTTTTGTAAATAGTTGCTCTGGAGTTAAAGTTTTGTTAGAAGTTTGACTTTCAAGCCAGTCACACAATTGATCAGTTAAGTAATTTCCGTAAATTTGATGAACAGTAAATGTTCTTCCTCCAACTGAATATGAACACAATTGATTATCTGGAAATAGATGAAATGTCCTATGGAAATCGGCATATCCGCTAATAAAACTCGAACACTCTTCTCCGATATTTTGTCCCCAAATCTCAATTAAAAATGCTTGATCTTGTTGACTTATGATGCAGGAAGTGTGAGTAATTTTTGTAGGCGATTGGGTTTTCGTGGATTCAATCGATGCCCCATTTGTAAAAAAATGATAATTAGAGGAAAGTAAAAACACAACACATATAACCGACCCAAACACAAGCAACCACCAAAAAACAGTAAGCTTGTTCCGACCTTTTTTGGGAGACGCAGTAGTTGATGATATTGAGTTACTAATAGCCCGGTGCGTTAATTCATGCTTACAAAACCTACAGTAAATAGCTTCGTCTT
>CAZSGL010000046.1:0-15228 GCA_964606265.1 uncultured Anaerolinea sp.
ACCCGGTTTTTCGAGCGGGTGAACAGATCGACGAGGTCGTCAAGCTTCACAATCCTGAAATGACAGACGACCAGGTAAAAGAACTCTCGCTCAAGATGATCGACACCGTGGGTATCGCCAACAACACAGGCGTTTACATGATGTACCCCCACGAACTTTCGGGCGGTATGCGGCAACGCATCATGATTGCCATGGCGCTGGCTTGCAACCCCAAACTGATCATCGCTGACGAACCAACCACCGCTCTTGATGTAACTATCCAGGCGCAGATACTCGACCTGCTGAGAAACCTCAAGGACAAGATTAATTCAAGTATCATGCTCATCACGCACGACCTTGGGGTTATCGCCGAGATGGCGGATTATGTGGTTGTGATGTACGCGGGACGTATCGTTGAAAAAGGAACGGCACTTGAGGTGTTTCATAATCCGATGCATCCCTACACCGTAGGTTTAATGAGGTCCAAACCGGTAATAAATCGGGAAGTGGAAAAACTCTATACCATCCCGGGCAATGTGCCAAATCCCATCAATATGCCCAATTATTGTTATTTCAAGGATCGCTGCGAAAAACGTATGGGGGTATGTGATGGCGTATATCCTCAAGAGGTCTACTTCACAAAAACGCACATGGCAACCTGTTATCAGTATATTGACCCCAAGACAAAGGCAGAGGTTTAGCTATGGTCTTAAAAACTCCAGAAACAAGCGAACAATTAGCCGAAACTGTACTTGAAGTAATCGACCTGAAACAGTATTTCCCGATTAAGGCAGGGTTGATGCAGAGGGTGGTTGGACATGTAAAAGCGGTTGACGGCATCAGCTTTGTTATCAAGCGCGGGAAGACAATGGGCCTTGTTGGTGAATCCGGCTGCGGCAAGACGACAGTTGGGAAAACACTCTTACGGTTAAACGAAAAAACAAGCGGTGATGTTTTCTTCTTCGGTTTTGACATATTCGCCATCAGCCGGAAAGAATTACGCAAGATCCGCCCAAAGATGCAGATCATCTTCCAGGATCCTTATTCGAGCCTTTCCCCACGACTTCCAGTGGCAGAAATTATTGGCGAGGCGGTAAAAGAACACCACATTGTTCCAGATAATGAGTATGAGGATCACCTCGACAACATCATGAAGGCGTGTGGACTACAACCGTATCACAAGGATCGCTACCCCCACGAGTTTTCAGGTGGTCAACGCCAGCGCATCTGCATTGCTCGAGCGCTTGCCCTCAATCCTTCGTTTATTGTGTGCGATGAACCGGTTTCTGCGCTGGATGTATCAATCCAGGCACAGATCATTAACCTCCTCAAGGAACTGCAGGAGAAATTCCAACTGACCTATCTGTTTATTTCACATGATCTCTCGGTTGTAGAGCATATCTCGGATGATGTGGGTGTGATGTACCTGGGCAACATGGTTGAGTATGGTCCCAAGACGAATATCTTTAGAAACCCTAAGCACCCGTATACACAGGCACTCTTAAGCGCAGCCCCGGTACCGGATCCCGCTGCCAAGATGAACCGCATCATCCTCGAGGGCAGCATTCCTTCCCCCGCCAATCCCCCGTCCGGCTGTAAATTCCATACTCGCTGCAGACATGTTATGGAAATTTGCAAAACCGTAATACCAGTATCCAAGGAAATTGAGCCGGATCACATGGTGAGCTGCCACCTTTATAATTGATTAGAGGATTCGATCAATGGCAAACAAACCAAAGCAATATAATGATGATGACGGCAGGGTCATTTGCAGCATGGACGTGGAAGGCATGCGTTGGCATGACAAACGCGTCAGGCGCGAGAGCCGTGAGGCGCGCAGGATAAGCCAGGGTGACCAGATGACCAAGTCTGAAGCCAGGCAATTCACCTGGTATGCAGTTCTTGCCGGATTGTTGATCGCCGCGGTATTCTCCGTGACTTGGATATTGTTCATCCTGTTCTGTACCGAAATTTGGTTCCGATAAGATCAATTTGAAGCGGGTTTTCCTTAATCCAAGACTCCCGATAGTATTGCTGGCGTACGTGGCATTCATCGCATTGGGTATGCCGGACGGTCTGCTGGGTGTTGCCTGGCCATCAATACGCACTAGTTTTTCAATCCCTCTGGATGCCATGGGCATGCTGCTGATCACCGTGACCAGTGGCTATTTGGTTTCAAGCTTTTTTAGCGGTCGGTTGATTTCCCGCCTGGGTGTGGGGCGCCTGTTGATCGGGAGCTGCGCACTAACAGGATTGGCACTCATTTGCTACACGCTGGTACCGCAATGGTGGATGATGGTGGCGTTGGGGATAGCTGCGGGGCTGGGTGCAGGGGCGATAGACGCCGGTTTGAACACTTACGTGGCGGCACATTTCAACGATGGCATGATGCAGTGGCTGCACGCCAGTTACGGCATCGGCGTCACACTGGGTCCGATTATCATGACCATGGCATTAACCAGGCTTAACTCCTGGCAGGCTGGCTACCGAATTGTGGGCGGGTTCCAATTGCTGCTGGCGGTGTGTTTTGTTCTGACACTTCACCTCTGGACCAGGGATGAACACACTGCAGGATCTGAACAAAGCAAGAAATTGACTGATTTTAATTCCCCCCTGGGTTTGACGCTTAAACAACCAAGAGTATGGCTAAGCATGCTACTCTTCTTCCTATACACAGGAGCAGAAGTGACGCTTGGAGCGTGGGCGTACACGCTTCTCACAGGGGCTCGGGGTATTCCAGATCAGGCGGCTGGCCTTTGGGCAGGCAGTTATTGGGCAACCTTCACCATTGGGCGGATACTGGCAGGGCTCTACACAAAACGTGTTGGCGTAAAGATCATTGTGATGGCAAGCCTCGCTGGAACATTTGTGGGGGCAGCGTTGTTGTGGTGGAACCCAACGAATTGGGTAAGCCTCATGGCAGTGGCCTTAATCGGATTTGCCATTGCGCCTATATTCCCGGCACTGGTATCAGGCACGAGCCAACGGGTGGGTATGCGTTTTGCGGCAAATACCATCGGCATGCAAATGGCGGCTGCCGGACTAGGTGTAGCATTCATTCCCGGGTTGGTTGGGATACTGGCGCGGCGGATTGACCTGGAGATCATTCCTGTGTGCTTGACAATACTTTTCGCATTATTACTTGGGTTTTACAGCCTTGAAATGAAACACAGTGAATCTTGAACCATTTTTTTGAACGAACGAGGCAGGAAAACCCTATCCACTTGTAATTATCAAGTAAGCTATTACCACCACAATAACAATGACAACCAATACAACCAACGAAGTGCGTCCTGGTTTGGATTCAACATCCGGGCGCTCCGGCCGGGTTTCCAGTTCACGCTGGCAGTAATAGCAAAATATCGCCTCAATTGGTAAGCTTTTGCCACAATACCGGCAAGTTTTTGTTTTCTGATCCAGTGTCATTTTCTCCCTTAATAATTAAATACCTTAATAATTTCAATTCCCACCTGAATATTTATTGTATCCTCAATTCGGGCGGTAACTCTATTTGCATGTTAAAGTGTAAAATAATAACCATCGCCAACTCCATCGAAAGGACGGTAAAACAGGATTGAAAAACAAATTATCCACGTTAACCAAGATCATTTACGGCAGTGGTGATTTCGGGTACAGCCTGAACAACTCCATCATCGCGGCACTGTTCCCCATTTTTATGATGGATGTTGTGGGTGTGACCCCGGCATTGGCAGCAGCCGCCTTATTCATTGGGCGCAGTTGGGATTACATTAATGATCCGCTGATCGGGTATCTCTCAGATAGAACCCGCACACGCTGGGGTCGGCGGCGCCCATGGCTGCTCTTTGGAGCAATCCCGTTTGCGTTGACCTTCGTTGTTCTGTGGATCAAGCCGACATTCGTTACAAGCCAGACTGGACTGCTCATCTTCTATGCCGCCGCCTACCTGATCTATGAAGCCAGCGCTACAACCGTGTATATGCCTTATTTTGCCCTGACCCCCGAGCTTACCCAGGATTATGACGAACGCACGCAACTCACCAGCTTCCGTATGCTCTTCAATATCATCGGCGGGTTGGTTGCCTACACCATCCCCATGCTGGTGATTGGATCGATGATCCCGGAAAATGCCAATCGCGTGGTGCTCATGGCGATCATCTTCGGTGCCGCGGCTGCGCTCCCATACCTGCTTGTCTTCTTTGGTGTGAGGGAAAAAAGAGAATACACCGAACAGGTGCAGCCCAAACTCCGTGATTCGCTTAAGGCAGTGCGGAAAAACAAGCCTTTCTTTTTCGCTGCGATGATCTACCTTTTCACCTGGATCACGATCATCCTGCTTGAAACCAATTTTATGTTCTACGTCAAGTATGTTGTAAAAAGAGGAGACCAAAGTTCAATTGTCATGGGGGTCTTCTTCGTTTCAGCGATTTTTGCGCTGCCGTTCTGGAATTGGATATCCAAAAAAGGGAACAAACGCAAAGCCTATATCATCGGTGTGTCATTTTGGGCTGTTACCATGTGCTCCCTGATCCTGGTGACTCCGGTAACACCCTTCTGGATCCTGTTAGTGATGTGTGTGTTAGCCGGGATTGGTCTAAGCGCTGCCCAGGTGCTGCCTTGGGCAATCATCCCGGACGCGATCGAGTGGGACGAATACCAGACTGGCGAACGACACGAAGGAATATTCTACAGCCTGATCACCCTGTTGGGAAAGGTCGCTAATTCAGTGGCTGTTCCCCTGTCTTTACTTCTACTAGAATTCTCGGGGTATATCCCCAACGCTGTTGAACAACCCAAAAGCGCTTTGCTTGGATTAAAAATTGTTATTGGACCCGTCTCAGCAGCCCTGCTTGCCGCGGGAATCATTTTTGCCATATTCTACCCGCTTAGCCGGGAGAAGTATGCCCATGTTGTAACTGAACTCAAGAAACGACAGGAAGAGAAACGGTTGATTAAAGAATAAAAAATTTGGCATAAATGGATATTGAATCCTTAAAATCACAAAAGGATCTTGCATGAGTATGCAAGACCCTTTTGCAAAAAAGAGGAGAAGAACGAAAGCGATTATCCTTTTAGTGATCCTGCCATCATACCGCGCAGGAAATAGCGACCAAGGAAAATATAAACCAGCAATGTTGGCAGTGCTGCCAGAAGTGAACCCGCCATTTGAAGATTCCATGGCACGATTTGCCCGCCAGAGATATTGTTTAACGCCACAGTTACTGTCCAATTTTTCGGGCTTGTGAGGATGACCGAGAAGAGGAAGTCGTTCCATGCCTGGGTGAACTGCCAAATCAGTACAACCACGAAACTTGGTATGGAGATAGGCAGGAGAATATTCCAGTAAATGCCCAACATACCCGCGCCATCAATCTTGGCAGCTTCTACCAATTCATTGGGGATGCTGGCGTAGTAATTTCGGAATGTCAAGGTAGTGATAGGAATACCATAAATGATGTGCACCAGTACTAATCCGGGCAAGCCTCCATAGAGACCAATGGTGTTCATAAACTGGACAAGTGGAATGAGGATGGATTGGTAGGGGATGAACATACCAAACAGGATCAATGTAAAGAGTGTGTCTGCACCCCTAAACTTCCATTTAGCCAATACATAACCATTTAGTGAGCCCAGGATAGAGGATAATATTGCTGCAGGAATAACGATATTGAGACTGTTCCACAAGTTGGGTGATAACAGTTCATAGGCTTTTTTATAATTATCCAAACTCAGCGTGCGGGGAAAATCCCACATTGTTTTAAGGCTGATCTCATCCCCAGCTTTGAAGCCGGTGACGAGCATAATATACATGGGAATCAAATAAAAGATTGCCAATAAAACGAGGGGAATATAGCTCCAGTAGCGATTGCGACTGCTGTTCATCAGGATGACTCCTTTCGCAGCGAGAATACCAGGTAAGGAATAATCAACGCTGCTGTACTAACCAGGAGCAAAATGCTGATGGCAGCACCACTACCGTACTGAAGTCCATCAAATGTTGTTTGCCACATATTAATTGACGGCATATCTAAAACCAATTGTTTGCCCACAGTTGCAATGACCAGATCAAAGGTCTTGAGAGACATATGACCCAGGATGATCATGGCAGAGAAGGTCACCGGGCGAAGGAGGGGCATGATGATATGGCGGAAAATCTCAAATTCAGAAGCTCCATCCACGCGCGCAGCTTCGCGCAGTTCATCGGGGATGGCGCGCAGACCAGCCAGATACATGGCCATGGTGTAACCCGAAAGCTGCCAAATGGCAGGTAGAGCGAGGAATGCAATTCCCCACCCAGGCGTGGAAGTCCATTTGTTAATTAGAAAATCCAGGTTGAAGGTGCTAAAGAGCAGGTTTAAACCGCTAATACGTGAACCCTGAGCAGGGTTCATCAACCAGCGCCACACGACTCCTGTGACAATATAAGAAATTGCCATGGGGAAAATATACAAACTGCGGAAGAATCCTTCGCCTTTCAGTCCCTGGTCGAGAAGCAAGGCTGTCAACAGACCAAGTCCAAGCGAGCCAACTACAAAAATTCCCGTAAAAATGAGAGTGTTCTTAATATCAATTTGAAAACGCAGGTTATTGACGAACAGGTTAATGTAATTCTTAAAGCCAACAAATGTATAGTCTGGGGTCATCCCCTGCCATGCGCTAAAGGAGACCCTGGTTGTCCAACCAATAAAACCGTACACAAAAACGGCAACCGCAACGATTGAAGGTACAACCATTAAAAACGCAAACCATCTTTCTTTGCGATCTCGCATGCCTTTTCCTTAATCAAAACCGATGAGTAATTATGGCACAAAAAAACATCTCAAACAACGGTCATCGGGGAGGTTCACTCCCCGATGACCACCAGAAGTTTTAACTAGAGTACTATTTGCAAGGTCCAAATGTGGCGCAAGCAGTGACCAGGGCTGCCTGGAATTTAGCTGTATCGAAATCGATGATGTAAGCACCCCAGTCAGTGGTGATCTGAGTGGCCCAGGTGGGATTGGCAACAACACCGTGGACGAGGGAACCAACAACCACATCCTTCGACCAGTCTTCCATGGCGGATTGCAGATAAACACCATACAGTGATTTATCAGAATCTTTGCGAGCGGCAATGGATCCCTTTACAGGATTGAATGCATCCTGACCTTCTTTGGAACCGCAGAGAGTTAACCATTTAATGGCTGCGTCTCTGTTCTTGGCGCCAATGGGGAGAACGAAGGAATCAGAAAGGAACTGATAGACGCCCTGTGTTCCAGGAACCGGCATCCATGCGTATTGGGTTTCGGGGGTTAGTCCAAGGTTTCCACCTTCAACTGTACCGCTGAAGTAACCATCAGCCCAGTCACCCATCACATTGAAGGCAGCGTCGCCATCAGCAACTAGTTTGCTGGCATCCTGCCAGGATAGGGTTGCGTAGTCGCTATTGACGTATTCCATTACTTTTGCTGTATTATCAATAGCCTGGGTCACTTCAGGAGCCGCCCAGTCACCTTCACCGATCCAGAGAGCGGTGTATGCATCGGCACCAAGTGTGGCAAGGAGGATAGTCTCAAACAGGTGAACTTCTGTCCATGCCTCACCAAGAGCGAGGGGGGATTCCATGCCAGCAGCTTTCAATGTTTCAAGGGCTGCGAGGAAACTGGCGAAATCGGTGGGGGCTTCGACGCCATTATCTGCCAGAACGGTGGGGTTAAACCACAACACATTAGCGCGGTGAATATTCACAGGCACAGAATATGGATGACCGTCCTGCGAGAGCAGGGGAATGAGGGTTTCAGGGAAAACATCATACCAGCCATTTTCAGCATAAAGATCATCCAATGGTTCAAGTTGACCTGCTTCAACGTAAGCACCGATCAATTCCTGACCTGCATGTCCCTGCCATGAATCGGGGGGGTCGCCGGCTGCAAGGCGGGTAGCAAGAACTGCCTTGGCATTGGAGCCTGCACCACCAGCAACCGCTGCGTTGATGAATTCAATTTCAGGATAGGTTGCTTTCCAGATGGCGATCATGGCATCCAAACCGGCTGCTTCACCGCCGCCTGTCCACCATGAAAAGACTTCGAGCTGTTGCGGTGTTGTTACTGGGGCTTCAGTTACAACAGGGGCTTCAGTAGCCATAGGAGCTTCGGTGGCTACCGGGGGAGCTTCAGTTGCTTTAGGACCACAGGCAGCTAAAAGCATCGCCGCGGCAACAACAATTGCTAACACGAAGTAAATTCTTTTATTGGGCATTGTTTCTCTCTCCTTTAGAAATGGGGTACAGAAATAGTTGTTTGGAAAAATCTCCAAACCCGATACTCTAAATTATAATGATTTGACCAAGGCAAACAATGAATTTTCGGTCATTAAGCGGACATACTAAGGACAAAAAAGCAGATAAAGGCCAAGGAAAATGATGGTATCTCGCTACAATTTCAACGAAATCATCAAGGATGTTTTAGGGAATCTTTATGATGTCGTCTCACTGGAGACACACCCTGCTGTTTTTTCTGTAATCAAACTCCCCGCCGGTTTCGAAGGCAATAGAGGTGAGTACGTCCGCCAGGTGATGTTGGAAGCCATCGAACAGCTTCGCCCAGCGCGGAAAGATCTACTGCCAACTGCAATTGAATGGCGCCCTTATCTCATCCTCAAAAAGCGTTATGTTGAAGGGATTGGCATCCAGGAACTGTCTGATATGTTGGCGATAAGCCAGCGTCAAATGCGGCGGGATCACCACAAGGCGCTGCAAGCCCTCACTGAAATCCTCTGGGCAGGTTCGAACCTTCAAGATAATATTGAGGGAGAACCGGAACAAAACCAGGTTTTTGAGGTACATAACGAAATGATCGATCCGCTGGATACCACCCGCGGAGTCTATGCCTTATTGAAGTATCAATTTGAAAATAAAGGCATCCAGGTGGATTTTATTGACCAGGAGGAATTCACACCCGTTATCACTGATCGGGTGATTCTACGCCAGGTCCTCATTAGTCTCTTTAATGATATTCTCCACAACCAGGTGGATCAAAAATTAATCATCAGTTGTGCTGTCGCAGACAATCAAGTGCAGATCGTGTTTGCCAGCCAGATGGCGAGTGGATGGGACTCCACGAACGACGATATTGAAGAAGATATAGAAAACGACCTGTCAGCAGTGCGTTATTGGTGTGAACGCATTCACGCACACATTGAAGAAACACTCATCAACGATGGGAAAATTCAATGGGTCAACCGGGTGTTATGGTTACCTCATTCTGATCAAAAGATTATGCTGGTCATTGATGACCAGGGAGCTGTTGCGAATCTATTTGGACGCTATTTGTCTCAAACAGCGATTCTCACCGTCGGTGTCAATCATCCAGAACAGGCAATCGCCCTCGCGAGGCATCTGCAGCCCACTCTGATCACCCTGGATGTGATGATGCCGCAAATCGATGGATGGGAATTGCTGCAACACATTAAACTGGATGAAATGTTGAAAAAAATACCAGTAATTGTATGCTCTGCCTGGGATGATCCTGACCTGTCTCATTCTTTGGGCGCGGCTGGATACTTAAAAAAACCGGTCACTCAAAAGATGTTGCTCCAGGCGATTGAAAAATTCTTCTAATTCAATTGTATGTTTAGCGCTTAATTCTTTGGTTCCTGGTTTTTCACACCGGGTACATTGCGGGTTATACCGGAGTTATCACTTCCAAACATAGGTGAAACCTGCTGCAGTGTTTGATTAATCAGCTCCGACAATTCCTTACGCTCGAATTGCCTGTTCACCAACACAGTAAAAAGACCGCGCTTCTCCATGTTGAAAGTTGCAGGCGGATCACTGGCTGAGATGATGACGACTGGAATTTGCCTAAGTTCTTTATCTTGCTGGATCTGGTTCAATAATGTCAACCCATTCATGTCGGTCAAGTCGAGATCAAGAAAGATAACCCCGACTGGAATTGTATGCAGGAAGCGGATGGCTTCCTGACCATCCAGTGCGGTAAGAAATTTATAATCCTCCGGTACGGTGATCTCATCCTCTGAATTCGTTTTCAACGCCTGGGTTACAAAACGAGCCATGCCTGGATCGTCATCCACGACTAAAATCGTGTGAATTTTCAGTTCAAGTTTGGCGACAGTTTCGAGAAGGAGCTGGCGGGGCACCGGTTTTACCAGATAATCCCGAACGCCCTGAGGCAGATTGGATGTGCGGTTTTGGCGACTGACAGGCAACGGGAAAGTAATCAAGGGAATGTCATAAGGCGGATTTTCGGCGAATGAACGCACATATGGATCATCAGCCAGGTGCTCATCGATGATGACTGCGCGTGGAAACGTGTGCTGCACCACTGGTAAAAGTTGGGCAGGATCTGTGAGCAATGTCACTTTATAACCCTTGATGGTCTTAACAAACACTTGCGCGCTGAATGCATCCACTGCCAGCATGAGCAATAGAGGAATTTTCTCCTGCACATCTCCTGGCGCTTCACTTGTAGTGTCGAAGGTGTCCTCATGGGTGATGACGTTTACGTCATCGATGTGTTGATGGAAAGGGACTGTGAAGTGGAATACGGACCCTTTTCCGGGCTCACTTTCTACACCCATTTCCCCACTGTGCAAACGCACAAAGCGCCTACCGATAGAAAGTCCCAACCCACTACCCTCTCCGGAACGCATATTTTCGTCACCAATCTGCCGAAACTCGTGGAAAACCTTGCCGAGATCCTCCTTGGTAATACCTGAGCCAGTATCAACCACCTCAACACGTAACAGTTCAGGAGATTCCCGAAATGCTTTAATCGTGATGCTGCCCTGATGTGTGAACCGCATGGAGTTTGTTACCAGGTTGAGTAATACCTGGCGGATGCGCGTGCGATCCACAAAGACAGGAGGAAGATCCGGTTCAACTTCGATAAGAAGGATAAGACCTTTGTCGCTTATTGACGTGTGCACCATTTCCTTAACATCATTGATAATCAACGAAAAGTCGATCTTCTCCTTGAAAACTGTAAATTGCTTTGCATCCATTTTGCCCATGTCCAGAATGTCGTTGATGAGCTGCATGAGGTGGGTACTGCTTCTATATATTTCCTTGGTGTCTTCATAAAGCCCAACAGGCCAGGTTTTAAGATCCCCGTATGTATCGGGTGAGTTGACCATAAGATCGCTGAAGCCAATGATGAAATTGAGAGGACTGCGCAATTCATGGCTAACAGCGAGGGCAAAGCGGTCGCGTTCTTCCCGCGCCTTATCTGCCTGACCGCGAGCGTAAGTTAACATCAGGTTCATGCGGTCAAGTTGATAATTGGCATTATTGACATCCTTAAGCAAGACACTGATCTCAGCCCGGTGCTCCCTGGCTTCGTTAAGACGTTGAACAGCTTCTCTATAATGGTGCGAGGAGGCTTCAATGGATGAAACAAGATTGTAGGAAATTCCCCATCCTAATACCGTTGATACCAGGGTGGCAATGACCAGGACAATGACATACTCCTGTGGCAGAAGCGGTATGAATGGGAGGCGATTCCAAAATACTGACAAAAGGATGATCGTACCCACCAGGATCGCAGTCGGTTTAATGCCCATCATCACTTCAGCCATGATCGGTAAAAAGATGAAGAGGAGAACGATTTCAGGATGATGGTAATAATGGTAAGCGGTGATGATGAGGAACCCGAGACCGATATCCCATATCAGTTGAGACAGCAGATAATAACGCTCAAGCAGCCGAATTGAGGCAAACCCGATAATGATCATAAACAGGGATATTAAATAAATACTGGGGCTGAAAATCTCCGGCCAGACCAAGGTGGCGACGATATGCCAGGCGATGTAAACCGCCAATGTAGTGCCCATTACTTTTTGGGCAACCGATTGAAGCAATTCGCGGTCTTCCGTCTCCCAGCGCATGAAAGACAATATTTTTCGCAGCGACCATTTTATCTTGGTGGGCATCAATTAATGTTATCACATGCGGTGAAAGTGATCCCTTCTGCCCAGGTTAGCTTCCCGGTTCACACAAATAATTACCGTCTACTGACCCCCCACTTTCATGTCTTGCCGTGAAGAACCGACAGGATGGGCTGTGAATCTGACAGAATTTGTTCAGAT
This sequence comes from uncultured Anaerolinea sp., assembly GCA_964606265.1. GTDB lineage: Bacteria > Chloroflexota > Anaerolineae > Anaerolineales > Anaerolineaceae > UBA6107. The sequence continues at coordinate 12,043 of CAZSGL010000046.1, forward strand.
TTTATTAAGGACGTGAATATGCATATTCGGATAGGATTATTTTGTGTAATAAACAATCCTCCATGAAACCCCAGCAAGACATGGATCGTGGAGACACAATAATCAAACAAAGGAGAATTACTAATGAAAAATAAGAAACGGCTATTCAAACGATTGCTAATTTTAAGTTCGATCTTGTTAATAGGAGTACTGACCCTTACTGCTTGCGGTGGCGCCTTTTCCCTCTCGGGTTCTGTAAATCCTAATGCAGAAGGCGGTGTAGATATTACGGGCGGCACTCAACCGGATGCAGCTGCTCAACCAGCAGCGGCTCCAGGTATGGACCAAACCACTCTAATTCTAATCATCGTCGGAGCTGTCGTATTGATCCTGATCCTGATCATGCTGGCTAGCCGCAGATCATCCAACAACCCGCCCCCTGAATAATTCGTGCATGTAGTGGTAAGGGGTTAGGTTATTTTTGAACATACACCAGGCTGGTGAGACCTATAAGGGGTTCCAGCCTGGTGTGAAATTGACCTTTTTGCATTGGTATTTGTGAATGGTACTCAAACCGAATACCCCTCTCGAATCTTTTAGATGTTATTCAGGTTTTCTTGGGGACACTGTCAGCAGTATCTGGTTAATATGATGCTTACTCAGGTGGTTATTTTTATCATCTGCAGTGTGCAAGTGGCTCTCGGCTGTGACCAGGCAGCCGGTTTTCAATCTAATTTTAAGGAGGCGTTTTATGAACAGTACATGGTACATCATCATAGTAGTGGCGGTATTGGTGATAGCAGGACTCATACTTGCTCCAATTTTTTCCCGCCGGAATCGGTCGCAGAATCTCCGGACCAAGTTTGGATCGGAGTATGATCGCACCGTCCAGGTTGTGGGTGATGAGAAAAAAGCACAAATAGAGCTGGAAGAGCGGCAAAAACGCGTTAAAAACCTAAATATTCTTCCTCTATCTGCCAGCGATCGAGAACGGTACCTGGCGGACTGGTCTGCCGTCCAATCTAAATTTGTTGATGAACCAGGGCAAGCTATACAGGATGCTGACCGACTGATCATGGAAGTAATGCAACTTCGTGCTTATCCATTATCGGATTTTGACCAACGCGCCGCTGACATTTCGGTAGGTTATCCTAACCTGGTGAGTAACTACCGTGCTGCGCGGGCAATCGCAGTCAAAAACGAGCAACAACTGGCAGATACTGAAGAATTGCGCCAGGCAATGATCTATTACCGGCCTCTGTTCGAGGAACTTCTCGGAAAAGAGTCTGAAGTTAAAGAGGAGAAATTGAAATGATAGGACAATATTCTGACGAACGTTATAATACCCCGGGTGAATCTGAGGGGAATGAAAAACCCATTTTCAATTCCGAATTAGAAACAAATCCCATTGTGGACGAGGCAGTAGAGTACGAGTCACAAGATATCGATACCGATGCGGACGAAGTGTACATCGGACCTGATCTGACAGTTGAACCTGTGGCAGACGATATGCCAATGTGGAAACCAATACCAGCGGTTGAAGTAATGGCAAAGGCGGAAGCCATTGAGACTCCTGTTCAGGAAATGACAGTCGCGGCAAGTTATTTGAATATGAAACCAGAATCAACGACCAACCTGCTTTTACGTGAAGATTCTGAGCACTTCCGGACCCGGTGGAATGAAATACAGCAAAAGTTTGTTGATGAGCCCCGCGATGCTGTACAACAAGCAGACGCGCTAGTATCAGAGGTGGTCGATCAAATCACCCGGATGTTTGCCACTGAACATGGCACGCTGGAAAGTCAATGGAAGCAAGGAAATGACGTTTCCACTGAAGATCTGCGTAAGGCATTGCAACATTATCGGGCTTTCTTTAATCGTCTGGTTGTTTAATAAGGTCAAGTTTCAATCGATGGTTATACGTGTGAACGTTTGCACTTCCGGGCAGTAAAGCGACGGATGCGACTATAGAACAGAATTTTGTTGCAGAATCCAGAGCTTTTAAGTTGAGAAGATACTCCTTTTTAGAAAGGAACTTCTTGATTCTGCCCGGAAGTTGTATTATCCGAAGTGCAAGAACCTGGAACCCGATAAAGATTTATAGGGTAGAAGACTGCTTCGATCGATTTAATAATTATTTCCTGCCCAAAGGAGTGAGGCACACGGTCAAAAAAGGAGTATTGAGATGTCCCATTATAAATATGTGATCGTTGGTGGTGGTATGACCGCAGATTCTGCAATACAAGGAATGAGAGAATTGGACCCTAATGGTGGTATCGCATTAATTGGAGACGACCTCAACCCACCTTATAACCGACCCCCACTTTCAAAAGGACTGTGGAAAGGAAAAATGCTCGATTCCATATGGCGCAAATCAACTGATCCGTTAGTCGAATTTTTCCTTGGGAAGACGATCAACTCCATTGAACCGAAAAAGAAGACGGTCCGGGACACCGAAGGGAAGGAGTATACCTACGAAAAGTTGCTCCTGGCAACTGGTGGGACACCCCGCAAACTTCCCTTTGGAGGGGAGAATATTATTTACTTCCGAGGCCTCGAAGATTATCAAAAACTGCGTGCGATGTGTAATAAAAACAAACACTTTGGCGTGATCGGCGGCGGGTTTATTGGGTCAGAGATTGCCGCGGCCTTGTGTATGAACAATGAAAATGTGACAATGGTGTTCCCTGAAGAAGGTATTGGAGCCAAAGTGTATCCAAAGGGGCTATCTCAGTATATAAACAATTTTTACCGCTCCAAAGGCGTTGAAGTGATGACCGGGGTGAATGTTATTGACCTCAAGAAAAACAAAGGTTCACTATCACTTGTCACGGATAAGAATCTGCAAATTCCAGTAGACATTGTGATCGCAGGGATTGGGCTATTGCCGAATATTGAGTTAGCCAGTTCTGCTGGATTAAAGGTTGACAATGGAATATGTGTGGATCGTAATCTGCGCACTAATGACCCTGATATCTTTGCTGCTGGAGATGTGGCAGAATTCATTCAACCTGATTTAGGAAAACGCGTGCGGATCGAACACGAGGATAATGCCAATACAATGGGTAAACAAGCCGGAAGGAATATGGCGGGAGCAAGTGAACTCTATCATCATCTTTCCTATTTTTACTCCGACTTGTTTGAACTTGGTTATGAAGCTGTGGGTGAGCTAGACTCCCAGATGGAAATCTTTATGGATTGGAAAGA
>CAZSGL010000047.1:0-15158 GCA_964606265.1 uncultured Anaerolinea sp.
CGAAAGTGGCGAGGGTGGGATTTGAACCCACAACCAATGGCTTATGAGTCCACTGCTCCACCGTTGAGCTACCTCGCCAATAACCAAGAAATTTTACTATAGCCAATTGGATTTGTCAACAAAATACACGATTCTATGGCTACGCGAAGCCTAATCCGCGTTCCTTCATCGATACATATTCCCCCCGCCCGATCACCAGGTGGTCCAGCACCTCAATATCCATCAATCTGCCAGCCTCCACTACCGCCCTGGTGAGTGCCACATCCTCCGGGCTCGGTGACGGGTCGCCGCTGGGATGATTGTGGGCAATGATCACTGACGCTCCATTGTGTTGAATGGCAGCCCGGAACAACTCCCCCACCCGCACCTGGGAGGAATTCAGCGATCCTTTATAGACCTCCTCAATGTGGGTCATGCGGTTGCGCGTGTCCAAAATGATCACCCACAATTCTTCCTGCTTGAGCGCTTGCATTTTATAACGGATGATGTCGGCAGCATCGGAGGGTGAACTTATGCTGTCCTTGATTTCCGGGTTCTCCAATAGTAATCTGTGCCCCAGTTCGATGGCTGCTTTTATCTGGGCAGTCTTGGCTGGACCCAAACCATGGACGGTGCATACTTCCTGGAAATCAGCGCTCTGCAAACCAGTTAATCCCCCGAATTTATCCAGCAGGCGCTGTCCTAATTGGACGGCGTTTTCCCCTTCAACCCCCACGCGCAGGAGTATTGCCAGTAATTCTGCGGTTGCCAGTGCACCGGCACCTTTTTTCTCCATCCTTTCTCGCGGTCGTTCATCCGTCGAAAGGTCGGTAATGCGATAAGTCGAAGGGGTTTCCTTGACCATATTCCTCCAAAGCTGGATTCTTTTTATGCAGTCCAGCAGGTTCCCATTAGCACGTGTCAAATTACGCTTATCACTTGCACCCAATTAATTACTGCTTAAATAATTATATTCATCCCGGCAGTTTTCAGGAATTGGCATTGAGTTCGATAATAATCAAAAAATCTTCCATGCTATAATTCGTGATGGGAGAGAAACCATGAACCTGGATCCGTCAGTACTAAAACAACTGTCACTTTTTGCCACCGGCTTTTCAGTGGCATTCCTTGCCGCGTTATGGCTTAGCCTGGTATTCTGGGCTTTTCGCGATATCCGTAAGCGCACAAGGGATCCATTCATGCGCATCCTTGCAGTGATCGTAGTGGCTGTTCTCTTTCTCCCTGGCATCCTGATTTATCTCATTCTCCGTCCACCGCACACACTGGAAGAAGAATATCAGCAGTCTCTTGAAGAAGAAGCCTTGTTGCAAACCATTGAAGATGCTTCCATTTGCCCTGGATGCAACCGCCGTATCGAACCCTCCTGGTTAGCATGCCCCAACTGCCACACGCTATTAAAAAAACAATGTAAAACCTGTGGCAAGGTCATCAATCTGCCATGGAATTTATGCCCGTACTGCGCTGCTCCGGTGGAAGGCATGCAAAAGGAACCGGCAGTTGATGCAGATGTTTCGCAACTTCCCCTTGACGAAGATTTACTATCCCCCTCGTAGGCTGGAACCCGCGTAAAATGAATGAAATTCAATCCATTGCCCCAGTTGATTATTTAATTATTGGTCACATCACACAGGATATCACCCCAAATGGCCTCGTCCTTGGTGGAACAGCTTCATATGCTGGACTAACTGCAAGGTCATTCGGGATCAGGGTTGGTATTGTCACTTCCTGCCGCCTAGACCTGGACCTTAGTCTGATGGACGGGATCACGGTGATTCGAAAGCCCTCGGAAGTAACCTCCACATTTGAAAATATCTATACTCCCACCGGGCGCATCCAGCATGTCCACCACGTTGCAGAAACGATCACGATCGAAGATGTCCCTGCAGCGTGGCGTAATACCCCCATTGTGCATCTAGGTCCGATTGCTAGGGAGATTTCACCTGAGATTGCCATCTCCTTCCCCAACTCCCTCATAGGTGTCACCCCCCAGGGCTGGCTGCGCGAATGGGATGAGGAAGGCATTGTCTCGTACTGCTGTTGGCCAGACGCCGTGGAAGTGTTGAAACATGCTCATGCCGCGGTAATGTCTATTGAAGATGTTCGTGGTGATGAGGAATTGGTGGCAGAATTTAACGACATTTTACCAATACTGGTAGTAACTGAGGGAGTCAATGGTTCACGTGTGTACTGGAACGGAGATGTGCGCACCTTTCGACCTCCCGTAGAGAAAGAGATCGATCCTGTAGGAGCCGGTGACATTTTTGCCACTTCATTCTTCATCCGTCTGCATGCCACAAAAGACCCATGGGAGTCCGCCAGGTACGCTACACTGTTGGCAGCCAATTCAGTTACGCGCAAGACAATCCAGGGTGTCCCCACTCCGGAGGAAGTCAGGCAATTCGCTGCTGTGGTAATTGATCAAAAACCATGATGACAAAAATTTATACCCTGGTAAATCAAAAAGGCGGCGTGGGTAAAACCACTACTGCCATAAACCTTGGCGCGTATCTTGCCCAGTTTGGTCAACGCGTATTGCTGGTCGACCTGGATCCACAGGCAAATGCTACTTCCTCGCTCGGTATCAACAAATACACTGTTAAAAATGGAACTTACGATGTATTGATCGGCTCTCTTCCCATCAGTCCTGCCATCTTGCATAATCCAAAATTAAAGATCTCGCTGCTTCCCTCGTCTCCTGCACTTGCCGGCGCAGAAGTTGAGTTGATCGACATGGAGGAACGCGAATATAAATTAAACCTGGCGATTAAACCAGTTATTGAACGGTTTGATTACATACTCATTGATTGCCCGCCATCGCTTAGCCTTTTGACAGTTAATGGGCTCCTCGCTGCCCGCGATGGTGTCCTTATCCCTGTGCAGTGCGAGTATCTCGCGCTGGAAGGAATCGGGCAATTGACCCAGACGCTTAACAAGGTGAGGTCCGCTCTGTACCCGGAAATGAAGATCAGAGGTGTAATCCTTACCATGTTTGACGGCAGGACCAACTTATCTAACGATGTTGTTACTGAAGTGAGAAAATTCTTCCCTAACCAGGTGATGACTTCTCTCATCCCTCGTTCCATCCGCCTTGCAGAGGCACCGTCCTATGGATTGCCGATCGCAAATTACGCACCGGAATCCTCAGCTGCCAAAGCGTACGCTGCCCTTGCACGGGAAATTCTAAGCCAGGACGGCGTTTCCATAAATCAATTAAGTGAGCAGGCAGGTTAAAATGGCAAAAAGAAGCGGTTTAGGTAAAGGTTTAGAAGCGTTAATTCCAGGGGATTTCTTACCGCCTTCCACAGCCGCTGAGAAATTTGTTCCGATCTCAATGATCGCCCCAAATCCCAGCCAACCCCGCGGCTCTATGAACGCAGAAGACTTACAGGATCTTGCCAATTCAATTCGAGAACACGGCATTATCCAACCGCTTGTTGTTACCCTCGAATCTCATACGGGCATCTATACCCTGATTGCCGGTGAACGCCGCTTACGCGCTGCCCAAATCGTCGGACTGGAAAAAGTACCCGTAATTGTCCGCACTGCCAGTGACCAGGAGCGGCTCGAACTCGCATTGATTGAAAATGTACAGCGCGCAGATCTTTCACCACTCGAAACCGCTGCTGCATACCATAGGCTCTCGAGTGAATTTAACCTTTCACATGAGCAAATCTCAAACCAGGTAGGTAAAAGCCGTACTGCCGTTACCAATACGCTAAGGTTGCTGACATTGCCGGCAAAGGTGAAAATGTCTCTGTCTTCCGGTGAAATTTCCGAAGGGCACGCTCGAACCATGCTGGGATTGCCCACTGAACAATCTCAGCTCTCAGCGCTGCAAACGGTAATCAGTCACAGTTTGAACGTCAGGCAAACAGAAGATCTTGTACGCCGATTGACCGGAGAGAAACCGAATAAACCTGCAAACAAAATTGTGGATCCCATGACTAAGGAAATCGAAGAACAGTTGCGTGGAAAATTAGGCACCCGGGTGACTTTGAACCATGGCGAAAAAGGCGGCACGCTCACCATTCATTATTACTCTGACGAGGAATTAACCCAGATCCTTAAAGTGATCATGAAAGAATAAGATGATCCTTTTCTACAATGGAATTATTGACTCTTCTCAGAGCAACGCAACCGCGCTTGCAGTTGAAGGTTCATACATTATTGCAGTCGGCAGCGATGCTGAGATACTTAATCTCGCCAAAACGGGTTGTGAAAGAATAAATTTAAATGGAAGAACGATTTGGCCGGGTTTGATCGATTCGCATTTGCACTTTGAGATGTTCTCCCAAAGTCTCTCACAGGTGAAGTGTGAAACAAATTCAATTGACCAATGTTTAAACCAGGTGAAACAAAAAACCCTATCCACACCCGATGGTGAGTGGATCATCGGTCAGGGCTGGAATCAAAATACCTGGGGCCAATTCGGCACTGCTTCGCAATTGGATTCGGTTACCCAGGGACATCCCGCTTTTCTTGCGGATAAGTCCATCCATGCCGCCTGGGTAAACTCCCAGGCTCTTAAATTGGCTGGCATTAACAGGCAAACACCAGATCCTGTGGGCGGGGAAATCCAGCATGATCATAACGGTGAGCCAACGGGAATTTTATTTGAGAATGCTGTCAGCCTGGTGGAATCACGCATTCCCGTCGCGACTGAATCCCAAATTCTCGCCTGGATGAACGTGGGGCAGAAGGAACTTCACCGCCTGGGTTTAACAGGCATTCACGATTTTGATCGGGCATCCTGTTTCTCGGCACTTCAAACCCTGCAGCATATGGGTGAGTTATCACTGCGCGTTACGAAAAGCATTCCAGTCGAAAGCCTTGATGATGCGATTACCCTGGGATTGAAAACTGGTTTTGGCAATGAACAACTTCAAATCGGGTCAATTAAAGTGTTTGCTGATGGCGCACTCGGACCACAAACTGCAGCCATGCTGATTCCGTACGAAAATACCACAACCAACATGGGCATTTTACTCCTGACAGCCGACGAGATCTTTGAAATTGGCATGAAAGCCACAAGACACGGTCTGAGCCTGGCAACTCATGCGATCGGCGACAGGGCTACGAACCAGGTTCTTAACGGACTTGCCATGGTAAGGCAGTACGAAATCACCAATCAGCTCAAACTACAAATGCACCGCATTGAACACCTGCAATTATTACATCCGGATGATTTACGAAAAGTAAGAGATTTGGGTATTGTCGCCTCAATGCAGCCAATCCACATCATCTCGGATATGTTCACCGCAGATAAGCATTGGGGAAAAAGATCAAAGCTGGCATACGCATTTGCCTCACTCTTAAACCAGCAAACAGACCTGGTGTTTGGCTCGGATGCACCCGTGGAATCTCCAAATCCTTTCCTGGGTATCCGCGCAGCAGTAACTCGCCGCCGAACGAACGGCGATCCGCATAAAGATGGATGGTATCCTGCGGAGAAGATATCCATTCAACAAGCCAAACGAGCCTACTCTGAGGTCCCTTCACGAATTTCCGGTCGTGGTCATCAATACGGTCAATTAAAGCCGGGATTGCTCGCCGACTTGATCATTCTCGCAAAAAACCCTGAAGAAATTGACCCTGATGAATTGACATATCTGACACCCGAAAAAGTGATGGCGAACGGGGTTTGGGTTTTCGGGTTAGAATAGATTGGCAAAAGGAGGGATATGTCGCTAACACCAGAAGTCCTTGTTCCGCGCATCGGTGATGCGCTGGTCGAGCAAAACCTCCTCACTCCAGAACAATTGGCAAACGCTCTGCAAATTCAATCCCGGGAACGCTCCAGGGGTAACTCTTTACTCATCGGGCAGGTATTAGTCGAACATGGATTCATCTCCCAGGAACATCTTAACCAGGCCATCACACAACAGATCCTCCAATTACAGGAAGCGCTTCAACTAGCCAACGTAACCCTCGAACAACGCGTCAAAGATCGTACCCGGGAGTTGGAAATCGCATATCAGAAACTGAGTGAACTGGCGACCCTAAAAGCAAATTTCGTTTCCAACATTTCACATGAGCTTCGCACGCCACTCACTCATATCAAAGGTTACGTAAACCTATTAACTGAAAGTGATTTTGAGTCCCTGAAGTCAGATCAGCAATACGCACTGCGCGTGATCGAAAGGGCTTCAGAAAAATTAAGCCGATTAATTGAAGATCTAATCTTATTTTCCACTTCCGAAACAAGCACAATTAAGATCAATCAAGAGAGGTTTGATCTGGTCGAGGTGTCAAATCAGATCATTGAACGCAACAGGGAAAATGCAGAAATCAAAAAGATTGCAATTAGCCTGGAATCTCAATTTAATAATATCGAAGTAACATCTGATAGCCTAAAAGTAGCCTGGGTGATCAACCAATTAGTGGATAATGCACTGAAATATACATCTTCAGGCGGAACTGTAGTCATCAAAATCAGGTCAGAAGGTCATAATACTGAGATTTCGGTTATTGATACCGGCTTGGGGATACCCTCAGATAGAATTGGGGAAATTTTTGAACCTTTTCACCAGTTGGATACCTCGTCTACACGCCAGCAAGGCGGTACAGGTTTGGGTCTTTCACTGGCAAAAAAGATTGTAGAAGCTCTTGGTTCTAATTTGATCGTTTCTTCGACCATTGGCAAGGGGAGTGTTTTCAAGTTTCTGCTTCATCAATAGAACTAAATTACTGTATAATTTAATTTATGGGACCACTTAAGGAACCTCAGGGGATGAATTGTTCTGATTTCTATACACTAAGCATTATCGCTTCGAGTACAGAACCATGGAAAATATTGCTCGAGAAATTGTTCAGCACTGCCCGCAGTCACTTTATCTTTGACAACCTCGTGATTTATGGTCCGGGTGAAGAAACAAACCCGACTGATGTTTTATATGCACGGGCAGTTGGGAGGGGGAAATCGGCTGAAGCGGACGTTGCCTGGGGTTCTTCAATCGTGAACCGGGTGGTTCTGGAAAATAAAGAAATCGTAGAAACCCCACGAGAAAATAAACAAATAGACCGCTTAAAATTACCCTACATCCTGGGCTTACCTGTTCCCATAGCCCCTTCGATTGTAGGGGTTTTAGTCTTTATTCGGTACGGCGGTCCTGATTACCTTGAAGATCAAATTGAGTTCGCTCAATTCATTGCAACGATCGTTTCTTCCATTCTTCGCCAAAAATACCTGACTGATTATGCAGAAAACCTTGAAACTGAAAAAAGCACTTCCAAGCTCCAATTTGATTTTGTAAATACAATTTCTCATGAGCTTCGCAATCCTTTAGGCTTCATCAAAGGATACACAACAACTTTACTGCGCGATGACGCTCAATGGGATCGGAACGTTCAAATTGATTTTCTGCAGATCATTGAACGGGAAACGAATAATCTAAGTGAATTGATTGATAACTTGCTGGATTCTTCAAGGCTTCAGAGTGGGCAAATGAAATTTAATTACCAGGTTGTACGCATTAATTCTCTCCTCAAGGACGAGATTAATCGAGCCCTCATTATTGACCCTGGACGGAATATTGAGCTTGTGTGCGAACCTGATGTTCCAACAATTCAGGCTGACACGCGCAGATTGGCACAGGTATTCGAAAACCTCCTTTCTAATAGCCGCAAATATGCTCCCAATGCAGCAGTTAAAATAATAGTCACTAATGACACCAATTCGATTAATATAAAATTTATCGATAATGGACCTGGAATTCCAACAGCATACATCTCTAAAATATTTACACGGTTTTTCCGGATTCCTGAAAGATCCATGGATGTCCACGGATCAGGGTTGGGATTATCTATTTGTAAACAGATCATTGAAATGCACAAGGGGGAAATAAAAGCTGAATCAAGTGAAGCTGGTACTACTTTCCTTATAAAATTACCTATTGGTCTCGACCTTCCATTGAATAGCGAGGTAAATGCATGACCATCCGTATTCTACTTGTTGACGACGAACCGCTTTATTTACGCCTATTAAAAGTAAACCTTGAATCCGAAGGGTACGAAATTATTACAGCGCGAAATGGAGAAGAAGCGCTTGAGATTGTGTCTCAATCCATTCCCAACTTGATAATCATGGATGTCATGATGCCAAAGATGGATGGCATTTCTGCGTGCAATCGTATTCGTCAATTTTCAAATGTGCCCATAATCTTGTTAACAGCCCTCAGTGAAGAACAGGACCGGGTGAATGGATTGAATATCGGTGCGGATGATTATGTGGTGAAGCCATTTTCTGCGACTGAACTAGTCGCGAGGGTTAAAGCAGTTTTACGCCGCACCCAGGGTCAAAAAGACTCGAATGAATCCACGATTTTTACACATGGCAACCTCAGAATTGATATCGCAAAAGCTGAAGTGTGGAAAGATGATCACCAGATTTATCTCTCTGCCACAGAATACAAATTATTGATTCATTTTGCTCACCAACTTGGGAAGGTACTCACAGCTGAGGACCTCCTTTCAGCCACCTGGGGTCCTACGTACAAGGAAGAGAAAGAGATCCTTTGGGTTAGCATTGCCCGGCTGCGCCAGAAACTTGAAGATGATCCGCATACCCCCGTGCATATTGTCACCCGTACTGGTCTGGGCTATCAAATGCCCCTCCTGGATAGTTGATATTATCACCGGAAAAGTTTCGACAGTATTGATGCTATAATTTTCGATAATCAATGTTCAGCAATGAAAGGACGCATTCATGGAATCCCAACTCTCATCAATAAAAATGAAAAAGATGGGTATGAAGCTGGCAATGACAAGACAGAATAGCGGGTATACATTGGTAGATTTATCCCGCGAAACTGGTATTGACACAGTTGCGCTGGCAGCGTTCGAGCAAGGAGCATCAAACCCTTCGTTGCCTCAACTGGAGAGTTTAGCGACAACTTTTGGCCGTTCAATTGATGAATTAATTTCCGAGATACCATTGGAGATTAAGAAAAAAAGTTTTGACACAATTGGTTTACTGCGGCGAGAGAAATTGCATGACCGAATGATCGGATTGCAGGTTAAAAAGCATCGGCTTGATCAGCATGTTTCCATTGAGACATTGGCACTTGCGTGTGGCATTACCCGATCTGAGATGGAAGCCTATGAATCCGGGCTTTCCTCAATTCCATTCCTGGTTTTAGTGGCAATATGCCACGAACTAGGGATCTCCTACGAGATGTTCATCTCCTCTAAACCCGCAGCCATAAGCGAAACAAACAAAGCTGAGGAACCACAACAACAGGTCCAATCACAATATCCAGTATTGGATTTACCTGAAGAACTGCAAGAGTTCATCAGTAAACCTGTTAATCTCCCATTTGTTGAATTGGCGCAAAAAATGAGCGAGATGGATGCAAAGAAACTTCGACAGATTGCAGAAAGTATATTGGAGATTACCCTTTAGATGGAAGACACTTACGAACAATTTTCGGCAATGGCGTTTAAGGCATACGGTAAAAAAGATTTTACAGCGGCATACGATGGTTTTCAAAAATGCCTGGAATTGCTGGGTGAATCTGGATCAGAAAAAGATACCGCAGAAATGCGAAACAATATAAGCGTTGTTTTAATTGACCTCCACAAACCCCAGGAAGCTTATGACACTGTTATTGGAACAGAACAGGTGTTTGAAAAATTGGGGGATAAGAAAAGCCAGGCGATGGCATTTGCCAATATTGGCACAGCCTTGGCACAACTGAACCGCAAGGACGAAGCACTTACATCTTTCGAATCATCTTCTGATTTGTTTAAAGAGGTTGGCGAGAAATTGATGCGCGCCACCGTCTTGAAAAAGATTTCAGATTTACAACTTACAACCGGAAAACCTTTCCAGGCTGTGGCATCCATGCAAGCAGCGTATGACCAAAAAGAGAAAAAATCTCTAAAAGACAAGATCCTTGGAGGCACGCTGGGAGAAATCATCCGTAAATACTTCGGATAATAGATCAGCGGAACCCAAATCGTGCAAAATATCCATCAGGCACTTGATCGGGACGCTGGAGCAATAGCAAACCTGGTCTCAGATGCAGCTTTTGTTCACCGTCACCTGGATTGGACCCCACTCCTGGATTGGATCAAATTCTCTCCTTTTTTGTTGTTTAATAATAATGATGTTATTACAGGTCTGCTTGCATGCCCGCAAGACCCTGTTGGCATTGCCTGGATTAAGTGCTTCGCATCTACTCAAAACTCCGATCCATCGGTAATTTTCAAATCCTTGCTGGACAAGGTAGTACTTGAAAAATTAAACCCCACAGGCAAACTCTATGCACTTGGATTACAGGATTGGTTTATAAAAATACTTGAAAACAATCATTTTGAAGAATTTCAAAAAGTAATCATCCTGATGCACGAAGGTGAAACTTCTCCCTTATCGCCGTCGGTACCAGCCCTGGTACGGCCAATGGAGATAAGCGATGTGGATGAAATTGCTTTGATAGACAGGGAATCATTTGAATCCATGTGGGTAATCTCACCACAAGCCTTAAAGTTGGCATACCTCCAATCTGCACACGCATCAGTGGCCGAATTAGACGGAAAATTAATTGGGTATGAGCTTTCAACAGCTGGTGGAACCTCTGCTCACCTGGCGCGCATTGCTGTCCATCCGGATTATCAACACGGAAACATCGCTTCGAACCTTGTTCAAAATATGATCAGTTACTTTCACTCCATTAATATTTTTTCCATCACGGTTAACACGCAACAAGATAATCTTTCCTCCCAGGCATTGTATCAAAAGATGGGATTTCGTCTCACAGGAGAACAATATCCGATCTATCGATTGGTTTTTTAATCTTTTGTCCTTATTTGATACTGGACAATTTTTATCCTTTATGAGAAAATTCAAGTCTATTGGAGGAGAGTAAATGGCGACGCGAAAAGAGATCAAACAAAAACTGAAGAAGAAGAAAAAACAACAGGAACTGGTTCCGTTTTTAATTATTGGGGGACTGGTTATTGTCGTATTAGCACTTGTGATCATCTCACAAATAAAACCTAAAGTTGAATTCAATGTTCCGGAATTCACCAAAGCTGCACAAACTGACGGATTGACAATGGGAGATCCCAACGCCAAGGTGAAGGTCGTGGAATTTGCAGACTTCCAATGTCCATTTTGCGGCACTTATTGGTCACAACTGGAACCGACCATTATTTCACAATACGTAGATACCGGTAAAGTACATTTTACCTATCACCCATTTTCCTTCCTCGGCGGAGGTAATGCCTGGGATGAATCAGTGAAATCTGCCGAAGCTGCCTATTGCGCCAATGATCAAGACAAGTTTTGGGAATACCGGGCAATGGTTTATGCAAATCAAAACGGCGAAAACCAGGGAGCTTTCAGTGAAGCCAACCTGGTGGCGTTTGCTGAAGTGTTGGAACTTGATTTACCAACTTTCAAGAGTTGTCTTAAGGATGGAACCTATAATGCACAAGTGCAGGCTGATACAGAAAACGCCAGTTCTTTGGGTGCCAGTTATACGCCATCTTTCCTGATCAACGGAGAAATCATCGGCTATGATGAACTCATAACCACACTTGATGCCGCGTTAAAAGAGTAATCACAAACATCAACATGAAAACAACCTGACATGTTCAGGTTGTTTTATTTTATTAGAGTGATCAGGAATACGATCAGCGGTGCGATAAACAACGCCGGCAGGAAGCTGGCAGTGCGTATCTTCTTGATTTCCAATAAATTTGAGAGGGCAATACCCGCAAGAATTACACCTCCAGTCGCGGTCAATTCCAATATCATGTTTTCCGTCATTATGCTTTGAATTTGGCGTGCGAGGAGAGAAATGGCTCCCTGGTAAATTAACACCATAACTGAAGAGAATAATACTCCCACCCCTAATGTGGAGGCAAATGCCATTGCAGCAAATCCATCCAGCACTGACTTGATCACCAGCGTGTTAATATTCCCGGTGATCCCGTCCTCAAGAGCCCCCAGGATTGCCATTGGACCGATACAAAAAATAAGTGTCGTCGTTAAGAACCCGTGTATAAATCGATTGCGGTCCTCAGCATCGTTATTTTGTGAGAATTTTGACTCCATCCAACCGCCCAGTTTTTCCACACCCTCCTGTATGTGCGCCCACTCCCCCAAAAGGACGCCAACCAGAATACTGCCAAGGACTATCAGCGAATTCTGAGTTTTTATGAACAGTGAGATGGCGTACAACAGGGTGAAGACGCCCAATCCGGATATTACAGTTGTCTTGATCCGGTCAGAAAGTTTCGAACCAAGAAGTAAACCAATGATTCCCCCCAGGATGATTGCGCCAAAATTAATTAAGGTTCCGGTCATTGATCGTTATCCTTCGCTAAGGATAATTTTCCAGCAACAGATTCGGCTACTTCCTTCAATTCCATCACAAACAAAAGAGAAGACAACCGGTTTAAGAACCTCACCAGTTGGTCATTCTCAATTACTTTAGTATCCAGTAGTTCAGCAACCCGCCGCTCTGCCCTTCGGGCTATCGCCCTTGCCACTGATATGGATGCGGATGCTTGTGTATCTCCCGGTAGAATAAAACCCTTGGGGTCCGCTATTCCATGCGAAAACTCCTGGATCAGGCTCTCTAAAACCTCGATATTTTTGTATGTGATTTGTCTGAAATGGGCTTGCTGATCATCTGTAGCTGCAACTTCTGCCATGATCTTATACAGGTCAACCTGGATCGCTTTTAAAACTACACTGGTGGTTTTCAAGCTGATGCTCCTTGCCATTCCCAGTGCGGCTGATAATTCGTCCAATGTACCAAGGGTTTCCATTCTGGGGTCAAATTTCTTCACCCGCCCCACACCAAGCAAACCTGTGGTGCCGTCGTCCCCTTTAGCGGTAAAAAACCTGGCCATCTTATCCATCCTTGCGTTTTGTGTACAAATACCAATAATCCGCTTTTAAAAATCCAGGCTCTAGTACCGCATCCCAAACAAAATCACCGTCCCCTATCAGTGTTCGTAGCTTATCATCCAGTTCGCTTATTGTGGTTTCGATCGAAGGGTGTAGAGAGTCCGCTTCAGTCAATAATAAGGTGAGCATCACTCGGTTGCTTACTTGTGCAGAATACGAGGAGTCTATTCCGTCATCCATATAGTCCCGCAAAGAATTTTTCCAGATATTTATACGATAAGGAATTTCCAATTCAATTTTTCGTTGCCAGATAGCTTTATTCTCAAGTTTTAGTCGGTCAATTTTTTCGATCAATTTCAAATCGATCGTCAACCCTTCCTTGAGGTAGGCAATCCTTTTTTCCGCCAACAGGATTCGTCCAGCCGTGAACACGCGGGAAAAATTGACCTTCCATTGAAGGGCAGGCGAATGCAGAAAATTGGAGAATTCATCAACTGCCGCAAGAAGTAACTGTTGGTCTTCTTGTTGCCAACCCATTTTCTAGTCTAATTTCCTGTGGTCTGTGTCGCGTCCACTACGTTCTTGGCTGCCATATACCATTTAGTGATTGTCGCAAAGCGGCTGCTGGTATCAACAAAAGGACCCATTGAGATTCCGAGAATTTGGTTTGTGACCGCATAATTGTAAACTGGGTAAAAAAGCGGTAATGCCGGTAACTCATTGGCAAATATGGCTTGGAAATTATGGTAAAGTCGTTTTCTTTCCGCAAGGTCAGTTGTTACCCTTGCCTGCTCGATCGTATCACTGGCAATTCGATTATCCCACTGGGAGTAATTTTGTCCGGTTACTGCCTGCCCAAGATCCCAAAATGGATAGGGATCCGGGTCGGGAGTTGCGCTGAAGTTTAAGTCAACAAGCGCTGCCTGGTAAGCTCGCGGTTCAAGCTTTGTCGACAGGAAAGTATCCGGTGGAACGGGCTCAAGTACTACCTCTACCAAAAGGTTTTGCCACTCACTTTTTATCCGTTCAGCGATCTTTTGGTGGATATCATCATCCGGGTAGGAGAGGAAAAATCGTAAAGCCAAATTGTCTTTCATCCGTACCGGGTTTTCTTCACCAGTGACCACGTATCCTGCTGTCTTTAGTAACAACGAAGCTTGATCGGGATCATAACCGTAAACTGGTACGCTCTCCAGGTATGCCCAGGAACCTGGCAAAATAACTCCATTGGCAACAATTGCCTGAGAATTGAAGAAATCATTGACGATTTTTTGCCGGTTGAGACCGAGGAGAAGCGCTTTACGGATATCGGCATCCTGTAAGAACGGCACTTCTGGATCATTGAGGTTAAACATCACAATGCTGATCTGCGGTAAGCGGCCGGTATGCATCGCCAGGTCTGGTGCTGTTAAAGCCTGTGAGATGAGGTGACTCGGGATTTGACTTATTCCTTGTACATAACCGTCTCTGTAAGCCTGGAGTGCAGTTTCAGCATCTGCGAAATAAAGAAAATTTATTTCCTGGATGAACGCCGCTTCTGGCTGAAAATCCTTAAAAGATTTCAATTTAATTCCAGTTATTTTTGAGTTTTCAACGATCAACTCCGAAAACATAAACGGACCACTTCCAACTGGTTGAAGGTTAAATTCTGAATTTGCCATTTCCTCCAACGTTAGGTCTTGTAGCAAGTGTTGGGGTAAAACTCCAAAGGCAAGGTAGTCCTGAAACGGAGCATAGGCTTCAGACAACTTAAATTGCAAATTGAGATCATCTAAAGGAACAATTTCGATGGAATTCCATAACTTAACCAGGTCATCTGAGAGATAGCCTTCGCCGGTTTTCATTAATGAAATCGTGAAAACGATATCTGAAACGGTTAGTGGTTCACCATCATGCCATTTTAGATTTTCTCTTAGTTTGATATTATAAAGAAGTCCGTCTTCGGAAGTGTTGATTGTTTCTGCCAGATCCGGTTCACCGATTCCAGAAGAGTCGAACCTAACCAATCCGGAAAAAATTAATCTGTCAATGTCACGGTCCACAGAATTGGCTGAATCCAATAGTGGATTCAATCGGGAAAGTTGTCCGACGAGTGCTTCGGTATAGACGCCGCCTTCTACAGGTTGAGGTGTGCCTCCCTGCCCCAACCCTCCCCGTTTTTCAAGGATTAAAAGGGTGCCAACAAACAAGCCTGCTAGAAATAGTATTAGTAATTGCCATCGGAATTTTTTCATAATTTTTTATTCCAAAAAGCGACTACCCCTGTATCAAGGATAGCCGCCCTCGAATGAATTGGGTC
>CAZSGL010000048.1:0-14514 GCA_964606265.1 uncultured Anaerolinea sp.
GTTTGCATCAATGGTGATCAATTCTTTTTTCATTGTTCACTCCATTAAAATATACGGGGGCAAAAAAACCCCTGATTTGAGATCCAGTTGTTCATACAATTATATCGCAAAATGAAAATCTCGAGGGGAAGTGGTAAAAAACGCAGGTTAATAGAAACCTAAGAATCACCCGAGCACGAACATATCATCCAAAAAGTACGTAAAAACCAGGCTTTGAATAGATCAATCTTTACTTGCTTTCGAGTTTATTAATGCGGTCAAAACTTCTTCTAGTTGTGGAGGTTGCTTCTGTCCCTTGAAACCTTGCATGCGTGTAAAAATCTCAGCGGCAGCCTGGTGAAACCCGCCGGGAAGCCCGGTACTTTCAAAAGTGGAAGCGATTTCCTCCATCTCCCCGGCAAAGCGCCAGGATTTGGCGGTCACGCGCCGCACCCGCTGGACGTTGCGTTCAGCAGACCCCAATTCATCGCGTTCCCACTGGCGCTGAAGGTGCTCCCGCACACCCAATCCTTCTGCTGCTCCCATAACCGCGCACAGGAGTGCGCTGGAGCCTTTGGTTAATGCGGCATAACACATCTTGAGGGCAGAAGCGTCGCCCACGTCCGCACTGATGACTTCGGTTTTCAGAAGACCTTTTTCGAAGATAGCTGCAATGCGCTGCGCGTTATTGCCAGAAAGGTACAACCAGGTGGAATCAGGCTCCCAGGCTGGACCGCCGATGATACCGCCATCCACAAAGGGAATCCCCACATTGCTCATTTTTTCACCGATCTGCTGCGCTTTTTGCGGGGAAATGGCGTTCACATCCACATACAATCCCTTGAATGATGATGCCAGCACCTGGTCTGCTACCTCGGCAGCCGCCTGTGGCGGGCAGACACTGATAATGATGGAACAGGTGCGGCACAGATCTTCAATGCTACCGGCATCTATCAACGCATGTTCAGCAGCGCGGGCTTGTGTTTGCAGGCTACGCCCTTGCGACGCCCACAGCACTGTGCTCCCGCCGGCTTGCGCGGAGGCGGCAACGGAAATCCCCATTTCCCCGGGATGGATAATGCCAATGGTTTCTTTCATAGGGTTTCACCCGATCTCTAATGATTTACGAGCTCGCTGCGCATTAACCTCACTGCAATAAAGCGCGGGCAAGGGAAAACGCTGCCAGGGTCTTGCTGTCTTCGATCTCACCCCGGCTGATCATCTCCAACACGGTCTGCAGTGGAAATTTGCGTAGAGCGATGAATTCATCCGCATCCGGGGCGAGCGGCGCAGGATACAGCCCTGTTGCCAGGTAGCAGTACATGTATTCAGTTGAATAGCCGGGACTCATGTAGAATTTGCCGATAAGAGTCAAATCGCTGGCTGCCATGCCCGTTTCTTCGCGCAACTCCCGCAGCGCAGTCGCATCCGGGTCTTCCAGAGGCTCTATCTTGCCGGCGGGGAGTTCAAGCAGGCCGCGCTGCGGGCCAATCCTGAATTGCTCGACAAAATAGACGTTGTTCTCCGAATCTAGCGGCAGGAGCATGACGGCATTGGAGATATCGACCATTTCATATAACCGTGACTTTCCATCTGCAAGGGTCACTTGCACGTCTTTTACATCGAACAGGCGGGCTTTAAACTTTAAAATTTCCGGAAAATCGGGATTGGTCATTTTCAGAGTCTCCTGCCTTAAATTATACTGGCGGGAGTAAATCCCGCCAGGCCGACATTTTATGGAGAATTGGTTATGGAATCTGTAGTACCTGACCGGTCGTCAGGGCAGTTCCGGTGGCAATACCGTTGGAAGAATAGATGATATTGGGATCTACATCGCCAAAGTAACAGGCGATCATGCCAATGGTTTCACCGGCTCTGACCGTGTAGGTAGTGGGGTGAGCTTTAAGAGCGCGTTCACCCGGGAAGCTGCCACTTGTCGGGATATTCAATGTTGTGCCGGTTGCCGGAAACGAATCCATGTTCAGACCATTTTTGCTCAACAGATCAACAGGGTTCACGTTAAACCTGCGCGCAATACAGTATGGAAATTCACCATGGAGCAAGGTGTAGCTGGCAGGTTTACCGGGCGTGGAGGCGGGATAGGGGGTGCTTGCCACCACCGGTGCAGAGGTAGCCGCAGCGGGCGTGCTGAAGGCGAACGATGGAGTACCGGTGGCAGTGGTTCCACCACCAGTCTGAGGGGTCAATGCTGCAGCTGTTTGAGTCCCCTTGAGGATGTCCACCATTATCTGGGGCTGGGTGGCAACCGGGAACGGGATCTCGCTGGTGGGAGTGGCGGCTCCGCCAGGTGCCCTGGTGGCAGGTCTTTCGCAGGCGCTGAGTGCCAGCGAGGCTAATACAAGGATCATTATCAAGCCGATCAATTTTTTATTCATTTCAACTCTCCTGTTCAACTGGTTCAGATTCGAGGCTGCGGCGTTGAACCCTGGTTCTGTGATACGATAAAATGTTCTCAACAATGGTAGCATAATGTCAATGCCACGCCAGGCAAGCCTAAGTAGTAATATAGTTGCACGAGACGTGCCAAACTATACTTATTGGAGAGAAGCATGAACGTCTATTTTTCGTGTTCGATCACCGGCGGTAGAAATGAAGAAAAGGTTTACCAGGCAATGGTAGCTGCCATACTCGCCGCCGGGCATGAGGTTCCTACAGCTCACCTCTCCACGCCGGAGGTAACCGAGCTTGAAAAGGTCGCGGAACCAGTTGAGATTTTTACGCGCGATATGCGCTGGCTGCAGCAGTGCGATGTGGTGGTGGCAGAGGTTTCAACCCCTTCGCACGGCGTCGGTTATGAAGTCGCGCTGGGTTTGACCTTGCAAAAGCCTGTTCTGTGCTGCTACCAGCGGGGGAAAAGGGTTTCAAAGATCATCACCGGTAATACCAACCCGACGCTCAGGGTGGTCGAATACAGCAGCGAAGAGGAAGCTGTTCAGGCAGTCTTGCAATTCCTGGGGCATTCATTCTGAAAACCAGAAGATCATCAAAATATTAATGTTTTATATGAGTATCTCCACAAATCCTCGATTATTAATCTATTGACGCTATAATTTAATCGGGAATAGAATAACGTTATGGAATACAAGGACTATTACAAAGTACTTGGTGTGGAGCGTAAAGCCACCCAGGATGAAATCAAGAAAACATACCGTAAACTGGCGATGAAGTATCATCCTGACCAGAACCCGGGAAACAAAACCGCTGAAGAAAAATTCAAAGACATCAACGAAGCCTACGAGGTTTTAAGCGATTCCAAGAAACGTGCGCATTATGACCAGTTGGGTGAATCTTATAACCAGTGGCAGTCACGAGGCGGCAACCCGGGTAACTTCAACTGGAATGATTGGGTCAACCAGCAGCCGCGCGGTCGAACAAACCCGGTGGACATGGGTGAATACGGGGATGTGTTTGGCGGCTTTTCGGACTTCTTCAGCGCCATATTCGGCGGTGCGCCAGGCGGAACGAGAACTGCATCGCGCCAGCCTGCCAGAATGCAGGTGATTGAACAAAAAGTTGAGATCACTCTGGAAGAAGCCTACCGCGGTACCGAGCGTTTATTTCAAATTGGCGATAAGCGCATCGAAGTGAAAATCCCCGCCGGCGCTACCACGGGAACCAAGGTGCGCATGGCAGGCGCGGTACCCTCCAGCATGGGCGGGCAAAAAGGCGATCTGCACCTGGTCGTGGAAGTACTCCCTCACTCCCGTTACAAGGTGGATGGGGCTAACCTGAGCACTGAGATAAAAATTGATCTATACACTGCTGTTTTAGGTGGTTCCACCAATGTTTCCACCCTCTCTGGTGAGGTACGGCTAACAATCCCCGCTGGAACACAGGCGGAACAAAAAATCCGCTTAACCGGCCGCGGGCTGCCGAAGTTAAAGGAACCCAAGGCATTTGGAGATCTTTACGCAATTGTAAAAGTGGATCTCCCGAAAAAGTTGAATGATAAGCAGCGTAAATTGTTTGAACAGTTGCGTGATTTATAAATAGTGACTTAAGCAAGTGGAGTATAAATGAAAAACAAAATCACCATCCTTATTGGTACCCTGTTCGTTCTTGGTTTAATGTCCTGTTCGTTTCTGCCAAGCTTAGATCTGATCGCCCCTTCACAAATCCCTGAAATCACCAGCCTCCCCGGGTTAACCACGGCAGAGGATATTCCTTCCATATTCACTGTGGGTGCGGAATTAACCTCTGACCAGGTATTGACCACTTTGTATGAACAGGTGAATCCCGGGGTCGTGGCAATCATTACCACCACCTCCACCGGAATGGGATCCGGCTCCGGGTTTGTGTTTGACAAGGCCGGGCACATCCTGACCAATTTCCATGTCGTGGAAGGCGCCACCAAAGTTGAAGTGGATTTCCCGAACGGTCAAAAAGTATTTGGCGATGTGCTTGCCACCGATCCGGACTCAGATGTTGCGGTGGTCAAGGTTTCTGTTTCAGAAGATATTCTCTTCCCGCTGCGTCTTGGCGATTCTGACAAACTTAAGGTTGGTCAGATGGTAGTCGCCATCGGCAATCCCTTCAGGCTTTCCAATACCATGACCCTCGGTATTGTCAGCGCCAAGGGCAGGGTGCTTGATTCCATCCGCACCACCTCTGAACAGGGGTCGTATTCCGCTGGCGATCTCATCCAAACAGATGCCTCCATAAACCCGGGAAACTCAGGCGGTCCGTTATTAAACCTGAATGGCGAAGTGGTAGGCATTAACCGCGCCATTCAAACCACAGGCACCAATCTCCAGGGTGAAGCAGTGAACACAGGTATCGGCTTTGCCGTTTCGATCAATATTGTCAAGCGTGTTGTTCCTTACCTCATCCAGAACGGTAGTTACGATTACCCTTATATGGGCATTTCCAGTTCGCGGGAAGATCTTACCCTGGCTGAGTGGCAGGAACTCGGCTTCACGCAGACGTCGGGATCCTATGTGATGACGGTTACAAGCGGGGGTCCTGCAGCAACTGCCGGGTTAAAGGGCGGAACCAATCCAACCAACATTCAAGGGCTGTATTCAGGCGGTGATTTGATCATTGCCGTGGATGACAGACCCGTCCAGGTTTACGGGGATGTGATCAGCTACATATTCCTGAACAAATCGCCAGGTGACAAAATTGTGTTAACTGTCATCCGCGATGGAACACAACAGGAGGTGACCCTTACGCTTGGTAAACGTCCTTAAGGACAGTCTCGCACATTCAAAATAGAGGAGGTTCCATGTTTTCGGAAACAGGCCTGCGAAAGATCGAGGGTTTTTCAGCCAGCGATCCGGTTGTCAGTCTTTATTTGAACACTGAACCAACCGGAGGGAATGCCGAAACCCACCGACTGCGTTTGCGCAACATGTTGAAATCGTTAACCCTCGAAAGTGATGTAGAGAGAATTACAGAGTTTTTTGACCATGAATACGATTGGTCGGGGCGCGCTGTGGCTGTGTTTTCCTGCGCTCCGGCCGGTTTTTTTGAATATATCCCGGTTGCCATATCCATCCGGGATTTTATCCAGGTGGGAGCAAAACCTGTCCTGGAACCTTTAATGGACCAGCTCGATGAATACCGCAACATTGGCGTGGCATTGGTCGATAAGCAGGGTGCCCGTTTCTTTTATTTTCACCTGGGAGAATTGGTGGACCAGGAAGGAATTCTTGGCAAACCGGTCAAACATGTAAAAACGGGATCTGCAACTTCCACCCACGGACTCCGCGGCGGATCGATTGACAGTTCCCGTCATACCAACGAGACGATTGACCGCAATATGCGCAAAACAATGAGTTTTGGTGAAAAATTCTTTTCCAAGCATAAAGTGAAACGCATTGTCATTGGCGGGAACGAGGAGAACATCGCGCATTTCAAATCCAACTTGAGCAAAGGACTCCTGAGTATTGTGGCGGGAACCTTTGCCATGGATATGACCGCCAGCCACGCTGAAGTATGGACCAAGATGATCCAATCCCTACGGTAAACCGTAATAAATAAAACAAAAGTGACCGCAATAATTGCGGTCACTTTTAATTTACTAAAGGGATTACTTATTTAAGTTACTAATCAGGAAGACCAGGTTATTGTAGAGGGTATCCAGCGCGGAAAGTGACTTTGCGGGATCATTCTCAAGATTGGCCTCTGCCTCGGCGATGCGTTGCTTGAATCCGGCAATGGCGTCAGGATCAAGTTCTTTTATTTCGAGTTCCGCCAGGTCTAATTTAATAAAATTAAGGGCTTGAAGCGAGGATGCCGGGTCCAATTTTAACAAAGCTACACGGGCAGCATTGACATCCGCCTGGAATTTGTAAATGGAACCAAACAGATCCGCAGCGAGCAACTGGTCTGTAAGATCGTTGACAGTTGTGTCGGCGGTTTCGAGGTTGGTTTGTGCCAGTGCCAGGTCAGTTTCAGCCACAGCGAGTTTATCGGACACACTGGTTAATTGAACTTCGGAGGCTTGCAAATCTGCTTTCAAGGTGGATATTTTTGGCTGATAGAGCATGAAATAGATCAACGCCATTCCGCCAATGAAAAAGACCAGCGCTACGATCAACCAGGTGAGTACCCTGGCACCAAAACTCTTGCTTTGCTTCACTTCTTCCTTCGGGGGAATCACCACCTGTTTGGGTTCTTCCACAACGTGGGTGTCTTCGGATTGAACTTCCTGATTTGGGTCCATAGCTGTCCTTTCTGTTTACATATTGTTTCAATCAAAGTATACCTGAAAAACAGGCTCTCAACACTTGAAAAATTGGCTTGAATGAGCGCTCGGGTTATAATCCAGTTATGGAATCTCCACTGATAGAAGAAAAAACAGCCAACCAGCAGATCGCCAGAGCCACCGGCACTGTGATGATTGCCTTCATTATCGGGCAGGTGTTCAGCCTGCTTTCGCAGATCCTTATTGCCCGCCAGTTTGGCACCGGATCTGAGATTGATGCGTTCAATGCCGCAAATAAGCTGCCGGATATCCTCTATCAATTAATCGCAGGCGGTGCGCTGGCATCAGCTTTCATCCCGATGTTTTCCACTCTCCTGGCGCGGGGTGAGCGCCAAAAGAGCTGGTTGCTGGCGTCTTCGGTAGCCAACCTGATAACACTAATCCTCATCGTTGTAGGTGCGTTAACCGCTATCTTTGCCCCGTGGGTGATGCGCAATGTGCTGGCGCCTGGGTTCACCAATCCTGCCCAAATTCAACTTGCCATTGAACTGATGCGCATCCAACTGGTAGCGCCAATATTTTTCGGTGTAAGCGGACTGGTGATGGGCATTCTCAATTCTCACCAGAGCTTTTTATGGCCGGCTTTAGCGCCAGCCATGTACTCCATTGGCAAGATCATCGGTGTTCTCTTCCTCGCTCCTTCAATGGGTATTTACGGTCTGGCAATTGGTGTCATTGGCGGCGCGCTAATGCACGGTCTTGTGCAGCTGCCCGCCCTGCTGAAGCTACCGGAGCGCCGCTATGCCTTCACCCTTGGGATGCGCATGGCAGAGGTACGCGAGGTGGCGCGTTTGATGGGACCGCGCTTGCTAGGTGTGGCGTTTGTACAGCTCAATTTCCTCATCAACATTCGCCTGGCGTCCGGGCAGGGTGAGGGGGCGGTTACTGCGGTCCAAAGCGGATTTGGACTGATGCTCATCCCCGAGATTGCTATTGCCCAGTCCATTGCCATCGCAGCGCTGCCGACTTTCTCGGCGCAGGTGGCCAAAGGGCAGTTGAGTGAAATGCGTTCGTCACTGGCATCTTTACTGCGCGGCGTGCTGCTGTTGGCGGTGCCGGCTTCCCTGGGATTGATCCTGCTGGCAAAACCGGTGGTAGCCTTCATTTTTCAGCGCGGTGCTTTCGACCTGAACTCGACCGAGCTGGTGACCTGGGCATTGGTTTGGTACGCTGCCGGGCTGGTGGGGCACTCCATCGTTGAAATTATTTCCCGCGCTTTTTACGCGCTGCACGACACCAAAACTCCGGTCTTTGTGGGTGTGGCAGCCATGTCGCTCAACATTGCCTTAAGCATCCTGTTTTCGCGCTGGTTTAGCAGTATCGGTTGGATGCCGCACGGCGGATTGGCGCTAGCGAATTCGCTGGCAACTTTCCTTGAGTCCTTTGTTTTATTGTTCTTCATGCGCCGCAAACTCTCAGGTCTGGAGGGTGGACGGGTATTGAATGGATTGTGGAAAGCGCTCGCCGCTGGCGGCGCGATGACCGCTGCACTCTGGGGTTGGGTACTGGCTACCTCGAAAGCTGGCAGTTGGCTCATTACCCTGGGCGGGATTGCTGCGGGGGCGTTAGTTTATGGCTTGGTATTGATCCTGCTGCGGACGCCTGAAATCCGCAAGGCGATTGGTTTTCTTAAAGGGAAATTAACAACCTCAACCAGATCGAGTTGACACAATGTTGTCCATAACGATACACAAAACTCAGTTAAATTAGGTAAGCACGCACGGGTGTGGAAGTGCCCTGGTTACCATAAAATGCTATTGACTCTTTAAAGGAGAAATCATGAAAAATTCCGGTCAAGAATTCATGCAAAAAACGCGTTACCCCAATGTAACGGATCTGACCCCACAGGAAGCGGGTACGGTACCGCAACCTCCACTGGAACTTCAGATGCCGGAAGGTGCGGCTCTCATCCCCCTGGTGAGCAGGGAAGAGATGCAGGTTGCGCCAATGGACCTGAGAACCGCCATTGAAGCGCGCCGTTCGCTGCGCAAATACGCTGAAATTCCATTCACCCTCAACGAGCTCACATACCTTTTGTGGGTCTCCCAGGGCGTCAAGCATGTTTCCAACCGACCAGCCACCGCCAGGACTGTACCCTCCGCCGGGGCGCGCCACGCTTTTGAGACCTACGTGCTTGTGAACCGGGTCGAAGGGTTGGCGCCTGGGCTGTACCGCTATATGGCCATCGAGAACGGGTTGATCAGACTGGATTCTGCTGAAGATATCGATGAAAAGGTAGCACATGCCTGCCTGGAACAATCCCAGATCACCAACAGCGCTGCCACGTTCATCTGGGTGGCGGTTGTGGAGCGCATGTTCTGGCGCTATGTGGAGCGCGGTTACCGCTACCTGCACCTGGACGCCGGGCATGTCTGCCAGAACCTGGCGCTGGGCGCTGAACAGATCGCCAGCGGCATCTGCCCAATCGCAGCTTTCGACGATGAAGCTTTGAACACGCTATTGGGTCTGGATGGCGAGGACTTATTCGTGGTTTACCTGGCGTCTGCCGGCAAGAAGTCGGTCTGAGATGGGTCATACAGTGGAAAACGGAGTGGCGCTTGCCCGCAGGGGTGAGCATCCGGGTTTGATCTGCCGCATGCCTTCAGGGTGGGTCGTGTTGGCGGATATGCAATACCTCAGGGGATACTGTATCCTGTTGGCGGACCCTGTGGTTTCATCGCTGAATGACCTTACCAGCGAACAACGCGCCAATTTTCTGCTGGATATGGTGACCATTGGAGATGCGCTTATAAAGGTGACAGGTGCATACCGCATCAATTACGCTGTAATGGGTAATTCCGATCCGGCTTTGCACGCTCACATTGTTCCGCGTTTCAGCGATGAACCGAAAGAGTATTTACACGACCAACCCTGGTCATATCCCAGGGAGATCCAAATGGGTCGAATGTTTGATAAGGAAAGCGACCGGGAACTCATCCACCAATTACGAGAAGCGCTCAAAGGGTAATCAATCTCAAAATTGTGCTTTACCGAATAAACAATCCACAAATAGGCGTTACTCAGTCACGCGGGTGTAAACATTGAACTTCGGGGGATTATCGATGGTTTGCTTGACCTTGCATTGTTCCGCAGAACGCACCAGCGCCTGGTAATATTTTTCCGGGAAATCCGGGGGAACCTGGATCTCCAGGTCCAACTGTTCAAGCTTGCCTGTCGTGCGGTCCGTTTCCATGCGCTGGATGATCCTGATACCTTCAGTAGGCAGTTGGCGCTGGTTGCAAAACCCCAAAACATAAATTCCGGCGCAGGTGCCTATGGAGGCGAGAAACAAAGAGTAAGGTGCGGGAGCAGATGCGCTGCCGCCGCCCGCCGGGGGTTGGTCTGTCATCACTGTATAGGGTCCAAAATGGGCATCCACGCGCGCACCGCCGGGAAAATCGATCAACATTTCCATATTTCATCTCCTTTGTGTTGTACACCGATAAAAATGATACTAAATCCTGTGATCCTGAACTACATAAATTAATTTTAACCAACTATGGTATGATTTTTATTAGAGTACTCCATTATCCGTTGAATTCATGACCAGAGGATGCAAACATGACAGACAAAACCCCTTCTTTTTCAGAGATAGAGCAATTGCGTGGATTAATCGAGCAATTAAATTCCTACATTTCCAACTATCACGGCGGTGAAGTGGAGTTTGTTTCGTTTGACGGCAAAGTGGTCAAAGTTAAACTGGGCGGAGCCTGCCTGGGCTGCCCGCTCTCACCGGTTACGGTCAAGGGCTGGGTGGAAGGTACGGTGAAACAGTTCTTCCCCGAGATCGAAAAGGTGGAATCGGTCAATTGAAAAAAAGGCAGTCGCATTGACTGCCTTTTAGTTTTATATAGTTTTCTTCTCCCGCGTGGCTGTGATAAGATAATTCATATTCTTTCCAGAGGTTCCCTTGTCCGTTTTTTCCTTCCTCATCGGGTTTGGCGCATCCATCGCGCTGCTCAGGCTTGCTCTGACAGTGCACGCTAATCGGCGCTTGCGTTGGTTAATTTACGGTTTAATAATACTCGCGGTAGCGCTGCTTGGCGCACGCCTGGCGTCTGTGCTGCTGCACAGTAACTACTATTCAACCCGCAGTAGTGAGGTGTTCAACATTGGCGCAGGTGGACTGTGGTGGCCTGGGGCACTGGCAGCCGGACTGCTTGCAGCTTTGGTGATCGCTTTGACCCATAGAGGAGCCTTCGGTTTATCAATGGACAGGATTAGCGTCATGCTGCTGCCATTGGCGGTCTCCTTCTGGCTGGCTAGTTGGAGCGCGGGCGTGGCTTACGGGGACCGCCTCGACCCTTCTATCTGGTGGGGCTTGCCGATGCTGGACATCACGGGAGTTACTGCCAACCGGGTTCCAGTGCAGCCGGCGGCAGTGCTTACCCTGCTGCTTCTCATTGGCGGAGTGGAATGGTTGGGGATGAACAAGGTAAAACCAGGCAAGCGAATGTTATTACTGATTCTGCTTCTTTCGTTGCACACCTTGGTGTTCTCGTTCATGCGCACCGACCCGATTCTACACTTGCTGGGGTCGCGCCTGGATATTTGGGTGTGCCTTTTTATGATTCTAGTTACCTTACTCTTGATTGTCCTCACCTTTGCAGTAAAATCAAAAGCAGGCAAAGTCCCTTTTATAGACCAATTAGGAGGTCTGAATGACTGACCTGACGATCGATACAGCTGTGGTACGCAAGACCCTAACGGATTTTATTCACAACGAAATCACTCGCGCCGGGTTTTCCCACGCGGTCCTGGGGATTTCTGGAGGATTGGACTCTGCGCTCGCCTGCTACCTGTCCGCAGAAGCGCTGGGTGCGGAAAATGTATTGGCAATCCGCATGCCCTACCGCACCTCCTCACAGGCTTCACTGGATGACGCCCAACTGGTGATTGACGCTTTGGGTGTAAAGACCCTCACCATCCCGATCACTGAGATGGTTGATCCGCTGATCAACCGCTTCCCAGCCATGGATAAGCACCGCAAGGGCAACATCATGGCGCGCCAGCGTATGATCATTCTCTTTGACCAGTCAGAGGATTTTAAAGGACTTGTGGTGGGCACGGGCAACAAAACAGAAATCCTTTTGGGCTACTCCACGCTTTTTGGAGATTCGGCATGTGCTTTCAATCCGGTGGGGGATCTCTACAAGACCCAGGTGCGCCAGTTAGCTGCAGCCATGGGCATACCGCAAGCGCTGATCGACAAAGCGCCTTCAGCAGACCTGTGGGAGGGGCAAACGGACGAAGGCGAATTGGGATTCACTTATGAAGAGGTGGATAGACTGCTCGAGCTGCTGGTGGACCAGCGCTGTTCCCCGGAAGAATGCGTTGCGGCGGGTTTTGCCGAGGAATTTGTACGTACAGTTCTAACGAGAGTCCGTAAGAACCAGTTCAAACGCGTGCTCCCGCCAATCGCTAAATTAAACAACCGCGCCATTGGTTACGATCTTCTCTACCTCAGAGATTGGGGCGCATGAAACCTGTATGAAATGGCGTGAGTTATTCAGAATCCCACCCGCGTTGCGGCATCGAAAATTCTTGCTTCTCTGGGTGGGATTATTAGTGTCAATGGCCGGCAGCCAGATGCAAGCCTGGGCTATCTATTGGCATTTGCGAACCTTATCCGACCAGCCAATCGTGGTTAGCGGAGTTGGTCTGGCAAGGTTCATTCCCATTGTCCTCTTTGCGTTGATCGGTGGCTTGGTAGCTGATACTTTTAACCGCCGCCGGGTACTCTTCATCACCCAATCCCTGGTGATGGGCACAGCCATACTCCTCGGGCTGCTCACTTATTCCGACCATATCAACATCTGGGTCATCTACGCCATATCCGCGGTCAATGGAATTGCGATCTCCTTCGATAGCCCGTCGCGTCAGTCGCTCATTGCCAACATCGTCCCGCGCAAGGACCTGCAAAGCGCCTTTGGGCTGCAATCGATCGCCTCGAACACCGGCGCCATCATCGGGCCTGCGCTGAGCGGACTGGTGATCGCTACCCTGGGGCAGGAATGGACGTACTGGATCAACGCGATCACTTTTCTGGCAGTTTTACTGGCTTTGATCCTGATGGGAAAAGTGGAACGCGAAAACGTGGTACCGGAAATGCGCCAGCAGCCCAGCGCGTTCAGGAAACTCGATTTTTCAGGTATCCCCGTGGGAATCCGTTTTATCCTCGGGCAACCGATCATTCTCTCCAGTATGATCCTGGATTTCTTTGCCACCTTCTTCTCTTCTGCCAACAGCCTTCTGCCGTTTGTGGCGCGCGACATCCTGCATGTTGGTGCCATCGGCTACGGCTGGCTTTCTGCTGCACAATCCGTGGGGTCAGTGGCCGTGGCGATCTACCTGGCGCAAAAGGTGAATTTACGCAACCAGGGTAAATTGTTGATCTCGGGAGTCACTTTTTTTGGTATTGCCACCATCGTTTTCGGTTTATCCCGCAGTTTCCCGCTGACCTTTGCAGCGCTGGTATTGATCGGGGCAGGAGATGCCATCAGTACAATTTTGCGCAACACCATCCGCCAGTTACAAACCCCGGATGAATTACGCGGACGAATGATCAGTATCAACCAGATCTTCTTTGCCGGCGGGCCGCGCCTGGGAGAAGTGGAAGCCGGCGCTGTGGCACAGGCTTTTGGAACACCGATAGCCATTATCACCGGCGGGATCGGTTGCCTGATCTCCGTTTTCGTAATCGCATTAAAATGGCCGCAGTTGAGAAAATATAACGGAGATGAACCTATGAAGACCTCGCTCACAAACGGAGTGGATTAGTCTTCCAGTTCCTGGTGCTCGATTGACCACGCCTGCATGAGTACCTCAAGTTTTCGCTCGACATCTGAATACGCTGAGCCGAGTTGAAGCACTTTCGCGCTATCGGTAGGAGGATTCGCCAGGGCGTTTTCGAGCGACTTTAATTCAGATTCCAAGTCGGCAATTTCAAGTTCAATTTTCTTGATGCGGTTCTCGATGCGCTGCCGTTCACCTTTGCTCATTCCATCAGCTTTTTTTATTCTTACTGCGAGGGGTTTGTCAGGTGTTTTCCTGGCGGACGTGCTGGACTGCTGCTTGAAGAGACGGTACTCGCTGTAGGTGCCGTCGAACTGAACGAGCGTCCGCTGAGCTGGGATTACTTCCCATACCTGGGTGGCAAGCGCGTCAATCAGGTAACGGTCGTGCGAGACCAGCAGGATCGTACCGGGGTAATCCGACAGAACTGACTGTAGAATTTCCTGGGATTGCAGGTCGAGGTGATTGGTGGGCTCATCCAGCAGGAGCAGGTTGGAACCATCAAGCGCCAGGCAGGCTAGTGCCAGGCGTCCGCGCTCGCCCCCTGAAAGTACTTCCACCTGTTTGAAAACATCATCCCCTGTAAATAGGAACCTGGCTAGGTAATCACGCACTTCTGCTGGCAGCATTTTTGGCCGGATCCCCTGGATCTCTTCCATCAAAGTCCAATTTGGATGCAATTTCTCGTGCGCCTGGGCAAAGTAGCCGATGGAGAGTGATGCGCCTAAAACGGTTTCTCCCGCCAGGGGAGGGATCACCTCGAGCACCGTCTTAAGGAAAGTGGTTTTGCCAGCGCCATTGGGGCCGATGATGGCGGCACATTCACCTCTCACGAGCGTGAGGTTGGGAACCATGAAAAGTGGCTTGCCTTCATCGGCGTATCCCACGCTCAGAGAGCGTGTGCGCAGCACCAGGTCACCCGAGCGGGCAGCTGTGGCTAATCTCAGGTGGAGGCTGCGTTTTTTCGTTGGACGCACAAAAAGGGAATCTGCCAGCATGCGTTCCAGGCG
>CAZSGL010000049.1:0-14139 GCA_964606265.1 uncultured Anaerolinea sp.
CGTCAAACGCGTTAAACCTTTTTCTTGGGGGCATGGGTCAGGTCCTTAATCGCGATTCTTGGCTTTTTTCCCGGTCTTGTTCAGCACCAGGTCTACCAGTTCGGCGTATTCATGCGTCGCGCGCGAACTGGAAACAATGGACGCGCTCGATCGAACGCGCGGCGGACGGTAGGTGAAAATATCCATGTGGCTCGAGTGGGCGTACGCCAGGTCGGAGGCTTTGTGTATGGGGGTGAGGCTTTTTGCCTTGTGGCGCGACTGCAGTTCTGCCAGGATCTCCTGGGCTTCGGAGCGATGCTCATCGCACATGGTGGGCAGGTACCCGAGGATTTCAAGGTCGGGGCGGAAGTGTGCTTGCACCTGGTCGATGGTGCGCTGCAGTTCGATCAACCCGGAGACGCCCAGGTAGCTCGTTTCAACCGGGATGATGATGTAATCCGCCGCCACCAGCGCGTTGATCAGCAGGTCTCCGGTGTTGGGCGGTGTGTCGACGATGATGTAAGCAAAATCAGACTGCACCTGCTGCAGGGCGCGCTGCAGACGCGTTTCGTTGGCCATGAGCGTGGGAAGTTCGCGCGCGGCATGGATCATCCTGGCGCGGTCAGAAGGAATATAAAAAAGGTTGGGGTGGTGGTCGCTCTTCTGCAGCGAACGCTGTGTGGAGGGCGGGGGAGATTCTGTGAGCAGCGCTGCCAGCGTCACCGGGTTTTCCTGCTGCTGGGAATGTTCGAAAGCTGCCGCGAGCAGGGCGTGCCCCTGGGGGTCCATATCCACCAGCAGCACACGGCTGGCGGGACCCGTCTGGTCGGATAGGCGCAGAGCAATTCCGGCTGCCAGGTTGACAGCCGTTGTGGTTTTGCCCACCCCGCCCTTTTCATTTGCGATTGTGATGGTTACTGCCATTGTGCTTTACCTTCCGTAATAAGCCGCTTTTTGATGATTTATTATACATTAAAGCCCATTAACCAAATTTAAACTTATATTAGCATAAAACAAGGGTAGATTCAATAAGATAAATCATATAAGGATCAAAATCCAATAATTAGCTTAACTATCTTGATTTTGTTCCGATTTCGTGCGATAATTTAGGCGTGGAGGAAGAGCCATGAGTGATTTGATTAATGATGAAGATTGGCGCCTTGTAAAATTGGATCGATTGGGACTCAAGGAAGATCCTTTCAAACTGGCAGCCGACCCGCGCTACCTGTATCTCGGTCCTGAGCACCTGGCGGTCTACCGGCAGGCGCAGGGGGTCATCTCACGACGGCGCGGGCTGGCCTTGATCTCCGGCGATATGGGCATGGGAAAAAGTTCCCTGGCGCGGCGGCTCTACGATGTTTATGCCTCCGAAGAAATGATCGACATTTCCTATATTCATACCGCTGCCTTTAAGTCTCCCATGGATGCCGCGCGCCAGATCTCGCAGACGCTGGGTGTTCCCCTGCAGCGCTCCTTCCAGCTGCAAATGGAAGGGCTGGAGAAATTCATGGCAGACGCCTATGCTGCCAATCACAATGTCATCGTCCTGCTGGATGACGCCCAGTTGATGGAACCGGCTGCGCTTGAAGTACTCCACCGCCTGTATAACTTTGATTATGACGCAAAAGTCGTTCAGGTGCTAGCCTTTGGGCAATCTGAAATGTCCTCTGTGTTCGAGCAGAATAAATCAGTCAACGCGCGCGTCTTTGTGCGCCTTGCGCTGCCTCCCCTTACGCTCTCCAGCGCGCTGCAGATGGTGGTTTTCCGCCTGCGCGTGGCAGGGCGACAGGAACCTCTCATTGATGATGACGCATTCGAGTATCTTTATGAAAAATCGCAGGGAGTGCCCCGGGAGATTATCAAATTGTGCAACCATTCCCTGGATACCCTGCTGCAGAGTGATGGATCCGCCATTACTGTAGACATTGTCCGAAAGGTGGGTTAGCCATGGCCACCAACCCCAATTCCAGCCGCAACGCCTGGGTGCAGTTATATGAAGCCCGCAGTGTTCCCAGCGAACCTGAAACCCGTTCTCCCGGTCGACCCCCCGGCATGATCCCACGCCGTAAGGTGGGTTTAACCCTTTCCCAGGGAGAGGTGACCGAGATCGATCACTGGCAGGAGCGTTTCTCGAAATTGGCAGGGCGCAAAGTATCCGCTGGAGAGACTGTTGGTATCCTCACACGCATCTGTTCCAGCCGTTTTGCGCAGATGACGGAATTGAAAAACCTCAAGGCGCTGTCTGACCTGGTGGACGAATTGATTGGTAAGGAGTGAATTATTTCTACCAATAACCCCCAAGGTTTCGGGTAGAAAAAATTCAAGGCAAATATGGAATTTGAAGAAAACGCATAATCACTAAAGTTGCCACTGGTAATTGTAGAAACAATGTTCTATAATTATCAGGCAATCGAGAAACACACAACGGGAACGCGGAAAGAATCTTAATGGATCGATCGGTGCAAAATCAGTCACTCGGGGTAAACCAGCCAAGCTTCAAGGAAGCCTGGGAAATGGTGATCGGTGAATTGCAGGCCGAGATGTCTCGTGCACAATACGACACGTGGGTACAGCCTCTGCGTCCGCTAAGTTTTGAAGAAAATGTCTTTTCGGTGGGTGCCTACAACACTTACGGACGTGCCTGGGTGGAAGAGCGCCTGGGGAGCCGCGTCACCAGGCTGCTCGAAGGGTTATACGGTCAACCAGTTGCCTTCAAAGTGGTGGTCTCCAATGGTTTTTACAAGGTCGGGGAACCCGCTGTAAAAATTGCCCCGGTCGCTAAAACCGAACCCGTCGTGGTAAAACCATCTGAAGAAAAAAGCGAAGCCCCTGAAGAGTTCGAGCCAACCTCTGGTGGGAATACCCGTTCGCGCAAAGTACTGTTGCAGCGCGCCTACGGCAGTGAACGCGCCGGCCTCATCCAGCCGGAACGCGGTTTATTCCTCACCAATTATCTCTTCAACAACTGGCTGCCGCTGCTGGGGCATTCTGCTTTTGCGGTCATTTTGGCTGCGCGTTCTTTGTGCTACTGGAACCCCATGACCGGCGAACTGCGCAACGTGGTCGAAACCGAGATGGGGGAGTTGGCTGAAAAAGCCGCCGTCTCCGTGCGCACAGTCAAAGATGTGCTCAACAACGAGACCGTGCAGCGCCACTTTTTACGCTACCGCGTGCGCCGCGTGATGACCTCCAACGGCGTGCGTACCGCCGGTATCAGCCTGCAGGTGCGCATGGATGATCCGCTGACGCCGCTCGACCAGGTCAAGTCTGGCATCATGGAGGAAGAGGAGTGGTACCTGCCGGAATTCACGATGGAGAAGGAATAGTTGCGCATAGACATAGTTTTCCAGATCAGCCATTGGAATTAATGAATGAGAATGAAAACCGGGAGTGTTATTCGCTCCCGGTTTGTTGTTTCTTTGCCGTGAAGAGACTTTGTAATTTCCGGAACGAGTAAAAGCCGATCCCGAAGGTGAGCCAGACGGTTATGGCACGGTAGAGTAGCGTTACCAGCAGCGCTTTTCCTATCGGTACCTGCAGCATGGAAAGGATCGGTGGGAAAATGCTTTCCACCATGCCAATTCCGGCGGGGGTGGGGGAGACGTAAAAGAAAAGTTGGCACATGCTGTACCCGCCAACGATGGTACCCGCTGAAAATTTCACCCCGAACGCCAGGAAGATGGATGTCAGCAGTGCCATCAGGATGATCTTGTTGCTCATGGCAAAAATGAACGGACGGATCAATTTCCCCTTGCTCTCGCGAATGGTGGACACCCCTTCGCCGATCTCCACTGCCAGCTGCCGGGCTTGTTCGGGGTTGAGCACCTCCCGGTGAAAGAATCTATATAGCACCCGGTTTACCCATATAGAAAACCGCTGTAGGATATTCCCCAGCCGCTCGGAGGAGCGGTAACCAATGTACAAAAGCAAGCCGAACCCGATGGTGGCTGCGAGCAGCAACAGCGCGGCAGTGACCTCGCCGGGCCTGATGCTGTTGCGGCGGATGAGGACGACGAAACCGGCGAAGATGACGATCAATAAGGAGACATATTCATAGATGCCATAAAGGATGCCAACCACCATGGCGCGGGCAGGGGATTGGTTGCGCTGCTTGGCGGAATCCACAAAGACTGCCACACCGCCTACACCACCGGTGGGGGCGATCATGTTGACAAATGTGAAGGCAGTGCTTAAGAGGAGTAGGTAACGCCATGATTCCTGCAGCCCGACCAGCCGGTAGACAGCCCGGTAGGTTAGGGCATTATTGGCAAGGCATAAAAGCTGCAGCCCTACAGCCAGGAGCAAGAACAACCAGTTGCCTCTCTGCAGCGCGTGCCCGATGTTTTCCAGTTCGGTGATACTGACCACCACGAATGCGACTGCCATAAGGAGGGCGATCCACACCAGTATTTTACGAACGGAAAATTTTGGGGACGGACGAGGTTCCATTGGAGAGAATTATATACCAACCCTTGATCGCTAAAATTGGTTGGGATATCTCAAAGCAAAACAAGGATCACTGGATTACATTAAAACCAGAAGGTAGGTATAATTGCCGGCGCGGCGATGGAGTCCGCCTTCAACCGCCTCGCGCTGATGACTCCTGCATCTTTGTATAGGAGTATCATCGTGAAAGAAATTCTCATCATCGGAGCCGGCGGGTTCCTCGGCGCCATACTGCGTTATGTTGCCGTCCTTTCAATGCAAGTCATTAAAACCAAACACAACATCCCCCTCGGCACCCTGCTGGTGAACGTGGTCGGCTGCCTGTTGATCGGTGTGCTGGCGGTGCTGGCGGAGAACAGCAAGATCCTCTCTCCCGACACCCGCAATTTCCTCATTGTAGGTATCCTTGGGGCATTCACCACTTTTTCGGCCTTTGGCTTCGAATCCATGACCATGCTCAAGAACGGGTTGACTACCGCCTTCGCGCTCAACATTGGACTACAACTGGTGTTGGGCTTTTTTGCGGTCTGGCTGGGGATGAACGCCGGACGGTTGATCCAACGGGTCTTCTAATCAGTCACAATTTTAAAATCAACAGGGAGTCTGCGATCAGACTCCCTGTTGATTTTAAACCGGTTGTTCCTTCCACCACTTCTTGCGGAACCAGAACGCCAGATTCACCAGTCCGATCATCACCAGCACCTCTACATCGAAATTCTCTCGTTCAATTTGGATGACAAAATTCCACTTTTATTATTACAAAGTTTGTTGCAGTAATAATTGCTATTGTATATAATACATTCGTGAAAACGAATATATCCCCATCAATAATTAATCTTTCTGAAACCCTGACGTGTATGGCTCAGCCAGCTCGAATTCAAATTTTATTGGGCTTGGAAAAGCAAGAGGCTTGTGTTTGCCACCTCGAAACAATTCTTGGTATGAGCCAGGCAAGCATATCCCAGCACTTGATGATTTTACGAAAAAATGGATTAGTCGTCACCCGCAGAGATGGAAGGCATATTTTTTACAGTCTGAGTAATCCATCACTGTTGGAAATCTTTCGCGCGGCGGCAGCACTTAATCAAGGTGATACTCCACATTTGGAAAAATCAACAGTCTCACCAATCCTCGGGTGCCCTTGCCCTGTGTGTAACCCTGAACAGGATCCAAAATTAGCATGTAAGACAGATCGAAAAATTAAAACCTAATCAATTCTAGACAGGAGAGATCAATGACCGATGCAGTAGTCCCTTCACCGAAAGAACAGCCAAAGCTTAGTCTGGTCAGTAAACTATTGCCATTATGGATAATCCTGGCGATGGTTGCCGGATTGTTACTTGGAAAGTTTTTTCCAAAATTCGGCAAGTCGCTGCAGCCTTTCATCCCCATAGGTCTTTTTCTTATGATTTATCCGGCTATGACAAAATTGAAACTTGGCCAGGTTAAGGATGCGGTAAAGGATTGGAAGCCTGCAGCAATCGTCATCTTCTTCAATTACTTCTTCAATCCATTCCTGCTCTACTTTATTGGCTGGATTTTCTTGAGGGATCATCCTGATTTGTGGACTGGCCTGGTTTTGCTGGGCGTAGCTCCATGCATCGCCATGGTGTTGGTGTGGACTGACCTGGCAAAGGGCAATGGACCGTTGGGAATTGTTCTGATGGCCTGGAATTCCTTGATTCAAATGGTGACCACTCCTTTTTTCATTTGGCTTATCCTGGGGCAGCGCGTCCAAATTGATATATGGTTAATTGCCCAAAGTGTATTGTTGTATTTGGGTTTACCCTTATTAATTGGGGCTCTTTCTAGAAAGTGGATGATATCGAAAAAAGGCGAAGTCTGGTTTGAAAAAAAGGCACTCCCTGTTTTGGACGATGTTCAATTGACCGCCTTAATTCTGACGCTGGTGGTAATGTTTGCAATCCAGGGCGACGTGATCTTAAAACAGCCGCAATTGATTTATCAGATGGCTGTACCTTTGATCCTTTTCTTCTTCTTGCTCTTCTTTACTGTCCTATTGGTCAGCCGTAAGTTTGGTTTTTGTTATGCCGATTCCGCCACCACGGGCTTTCACTGTACTGGGCGTAACTTTGAGTTAGCCATCGCAATTGCATTAACCGCATTTGCCTCTCGACCAATGGTGGCTGTATCTACAGTAATCGGCCCACTAATTGAAGTACCCTTGATGTTAACCATTGTCTACCTTGCCAAAAAACTTGAGTGGAAATTGTTCAAAACAAATACAGCAGGCGGTTGTGATTCACAAGAAACAGTCGCTGAACAAAAATAGAGAAAATTCATATTTCTTAGTCTTGTGGAGAAAACATGTTGGATATAAAAATTCTTGGATCCGGCTGCGCCAATTGCAAAAACCTTGAAGCAGCGGTTCGCAAGGTTGTTGAAAGCCTTGCCTTTGAAGCGCAAATAGAAAAAGTTACCGAAAATAGTGAGATCAGGAAATTCCCAATTCTTGCGACCCCCGGCCTGGTGATCAATAATAAAGTGGTCTCAGCCGGCCGCATCCCCAGTGAGACTGAAATTACTGATTGGCTCATTGCGAATTGTGAATAGATGGATAGACCAATAGAAATTTGTCCTTATTCTGGATTAAAAAAGGGCTTCAAAAGCATTCAAACTGAAAGAAGAAAACGGTGACAAAATTCCTGGAAACTACTGTCGATAAGTTTACTTTTCGTGTGGATCCGACCTGTTACTTTAATAGTGAAGGTGTTTGGGTAAGAATTGAGGGTAACCGAGCAAAACTTGGTCTCTCTGATTACCTGCAGCAGCACAGTGGAGATATTGCATTTGCAGAAGTGAAACCAACAGGAACCGTGCTGGCGATTGGTGATGAGTTTTCTTCGATTGAAACTATTAAGGTGGATATTGCGTTATCCTCTCCTGTTACTGGCAAGGTTGTATCGGTAAATCCGGGTTTGGAAACCACACCTGAAGTCATCAACCTGGATCCCTTTGGCGAAGGATGGTTATGTGAGGTGGAGTTAACCGCCTGGGATGCTGACCGGCTGCGTTTGTTGGATGCGCCGGCTTACTTCACCAAAATGAAACACGACGCAGAGGAAGAAGTCAAACGAAAATGAGCGAAACCCCCAAAAAAGTTGTGATCGTCCCTTGCAGCGGGATTGGCAAGTCGTTTGGGACAGTCAGCCGGGTGGCTGCTTTTCAGGTTACTGAGGATGATCGACCCACACAAACGCATTTGGTTCCTTTAGCCTTACTGGTCATGGGTGATGAAGACTCCCGCAGTATCCTGGCAGAAAACGTTGCGATTACGATTGATGGCTGTAAACTGGCTTGTGCTACCAAAATGGTCCAACAAAGTGGCGGACAGGTGGCGCGGGATTTCGCGGTGCTGGAAGTATTCCGGCGCTATCGGGATTTCAAACCTCAGGGAATTGCAGAACTCAATGAGGGTGGGGAAAAACTGGCCGATGCACTGGCTAAAGAGATTGATGCTGTTGTGGATGAGTTAACTGCCGCCTGGGAAGGAGATTCCCATGCCTGAACTACCGCAAAAAAAAGTTGGCATCATTGCCTGTTCAGGTGAAGAACTACCTGAGGGAACCGTTACCCGCCTCGCAGCTTTACGGGTATTAGAAAAGTTACGCCCCGCCGATACGGTTACCATCTGTCTGCCGCTCTTCCTGGCCGGTGGAGAAGGCGATCGCGCCTTTGCCAAATTCTATCCAACTATTGCCATTGACGGCTGCGACAAACGCTGCGCGTATCGAGCCACTGAAAAGTACTCCAACAAACCTGCTGCCGGGATTGTGATAACCGATTTAATCGAAAAACACCGCATTCAGAAGCCACAGGGCGCACGGCGATTGGATGCGGCCGGACAAGAAGCAGTTGAAGTTACTGCAGAAGAAATGGCAAAAATGGTGGATGACTTGTTGGGCAAAACTTGGAGCCGGCGAGAAGGAACGTTCGCAGAATCACCACAAAAAGCGGCCATAAATCAAGTGG
This sequence comes from uncultured Anaerolinea sp., assembly GCA_964606265.1. Classification (GTDB taxonomy): domain Bacteria; phylum Chloroflexota; class Anaerolineae; order Anaerolineales; family Anaerolineaceae; genus UBA6107. The sequence continues at coordinate 8,419 of CAZSGL010000049.1, forward strand.
AAGTAGAGGCAACCTGTTCCTGCGGTTCGGGGATTCCCATTCAAAAAGTACAGGTTAATGGGCAGGAATTGTCCCTGGTGGCATTGCCACTAATCTTTCAAAATCTCTTCCAACTGGGAAAAACACCCGGAATTGAAACCGGACTTGAAATTTTGGAAATGGTCAAAATTTACAACGCCATTGATCCAAAGGTTGAAACGGAAATCGAAGCGGTAATTATTGAAGCATATGCTGATTACTGCATGGAGCAGAAGGTAGAAAAATGAGCCAGACTGCCACTTATCATACTGAAGTGACCTGGAAGAGCGAGCATTGGGGTCACATTGTCATGGGGAATGGTCCCGAGATGGATTTTTCTGCACCCCCGGACGCCCAGGGACAAGCCGGTGTATTAACCCCTGAAGACGCTTTTGTAGCCGCAGCCAATACCTGTATCATGATGATGTTCATTTGGGCGGTGGAACGCTTCAAGTTAAAGCTCCTTTCCTATGAGTGCAAGGCTGAAGGCACCAAGCTGATTGAGTTGGATCGAACTGAGAGTTTCACTCACCTGCGTTTTTGGCCGGTGATTAAGATCGTGGCTGGTGACGAAAAGCCGGAAGTTGTACACGCCCGTACACTCAGGGCTTTACAGGCTGCGCAAAAGTACAGTCTGGTGGCGAATTCGGTGAAGTCAGAAATCATCATCGAACCGAAGATTGATATTATTTCCTGAACCAGGTTTGCAACAGTGGAGAGCCTCATGACCAAACCACGAGTTTTATTCCTTTGCACCGGTAATTCCTGCCGCAGCCAAATGGCGGAGGCTTTCCTGCGCCAGTACGGCGGCGACCTGTTCGAGGTTTTCAGCGCGGGAATTGATCCCAAGCCGATCAATCCCTTCACCTACCGGGTGATGGCAGAGCAGGGAAATGATCTCGTTAGGCACTCCTCCAAAGTGGTGAATGGGCTTGCGGGAAAGCGTGGGTTTGACTATTTAATAACTGTTTGTGATGAGGCTGACAAGAACTGCCCTTTAGGTTTGGTGAAAGCCGCCCAGCGCATGCACTGGTCATTTGAAGACCCCGCCGCGTTCAAGGGGAATGAGGAAGAACGCCTAGCAAAGTTCCGCGAAGTACGCGACTTGATCGAGCAAAAAGTTATTGCCTGGGTCAAGGAATTAAGAATCAAAGCATAGACTCTTACGCCAGCTTTATAAAAAAGCTTAAAGCGTTTTTGTGCATATCCGCGTTACCCCAGGTTCATGCCCGCGATGGCGCCGCTGCTGAAGGCGAACTGCAGGTTATAGCCCCCGCACGGACCGATCACGTCCACGGTCTCGCCGGCCAGGGACAACCCCGCTACCACGCGTGAACGCATGTTCAGCGGATCCACCTCGCTGGTGGGCACGCCGCCGGTGCTCACCTGGCAGAACTCGAACCCGCGCACCCCGCTGATGTTGATAGGCATGGCTTTCAACAGACGCAGCACCTTTTCCACCTGGGCGTCATTGATCACATTGAGTTTGGCATCCACTGGCAGACGGCACATGGGTAGGATAACCGATGCCAGTTTGGGTGCGGCTACAGATGATAACAGCGTAGCCAACGGGGTGGGGGTGGCGCGGAAATCTTTGATGAGCAGGCGCAGCTCGTCTTCGCGGTCAAAGAGCACATTCAAGCGCAATTCCAGCCTGGCTCCTTGCCTGGCGGAAACATGGTGGCTGATATCCATCACTGCGGGGCCGTTCAACCCCCAGGCGGTGAAGATGAGATTGCCAGTGGTCTCAGCCAGCAGCAGATCGTTTTCGTACAGGCTGGCGCGTGCGTCCAGGCGTACACCCTGCAGCCTCTGCCAGGGTTTCATTTCGGCGGTGAGAGGCGCCAGGGCGGGGAGAAGTGGTGTAATGTTGTGACCAAGGGCGCGCAGCGAGGAGAAGAGATCCCCGCTTGAGCCGAGGGCAGGGGAGGCTTTGCCGCCGCTGGCGACCACCAGGTGCGGCGTGCGCAGCTCCACCTTGTCTGCGCTGGTGAGGACGAACCCTTCAGTCTCTTTGCGCATAGCCGTAATATGCTGGTTGAGCAGTAATTTGACCCCGGCGAGTTTCAAAGCGTTCTCAAACGCATCCGCCACGCTTTGCGCCGATTCTGATAGGGGATAGGTCCACCCATCGTGCGTGGCGTAAGTGAGGATGCCGATGCTGCGGAAGAAGGCAAGCAATTCTTTATGTCCGAATTGGTCGAGTACCTGCTGCATCCACTCAGGTTCGACCGCGGGGTAATGGCTGGCATCCATATTTTGATTCGTCAGGTTGGCGCGCCCGGCGCCGGTGACCAGCAGTTTGCGGCCGACCTTTTCGTTGCGATCGATCAGCTGCACCTTCCAGCCGGCGCGCGCGGCAAACAACGCGGCGGTCATGCCGGCGGGTCCGGCTCCGAGGATTGTGACAGTGGTGGACATAGTCTAATATTAATCCACATTTACAAATATGCAATGATTGCCACTGATAAAACATGTTGGGGTTATACTAATCAAATCATCGCACATCGGAGAATTACGCTTGAAGGCTTACATGGGAAAGGTGTTGTGGGTGGACCTCACCCGCGGCACCTGGTTGGAAGAATCCATTCCGGACGAAATATTTAAAACATACCTGGGCGGTATTGGGTTGGGGGCTTACTTGCTCTCACGCGACATGCCCGCTGGCGTTGACCCGCTTGGTCCTGATAACATCCTCGGCTTTATGTCCGGTTTGCTCAATGGAACCGGCAGTCTCTTTTCAGGGCGCTGGATGGCGGTGGGAAAGTCTCCACTGACCGGCACCTGGGGAGACGCCAATTGCGGCGGTACATTAGCCTTTGCCATCAAACAGTGCGGGGTGGACGCTATCTTCTTCAAGGGTATCAGTCCAAAACCGGTCTATTTTTATATGGACGCTCACGGTCCGCAGCTCCTGGACGCCGCCCATCTGTGGGGCAGGGATGCTGTAGAGACTGAAGAATCGCTCCTGATCGCCCACCAGGGAATGAAAAAGCCGGCCGTGGCGACCATTGGGCAGGCTGGGGAAAACCTTTCCTTGATCTCTGGTATTGTCAACGATAAAGGACGCATGGCAGCGCGTTCCGGACTCGGCGCGGTGATGGGTTCCAAGCACCTCAAGGCTGTGGTGCTGGCTGGCTCCAAACGCGTTTCCTCCCACGATCCGGTGAAAACCAAGTGGCTCTCCTGGAAATGCAGCCGTGATGTGATGCTGCCCCTCAAGCTGATCAACGCCAAATTTGTGGCGCTGTTTGGCAGGATAATTGGCAAACTGCCTGCCGGGTTCACCCAATCCGGAGTGCTTCTGGGTGCCATCCTGCGCAAATGGGGCACCATCGGCACCTTCCCGGCTTCCATCGGCATGGGAGATACTCCCTTCAAGAACTGGAATGGCACGATCAAGGATCAACCAGGGGTCAACCGCTGGATCGATACCGACCAGGTGCTGCGCGATGAAAAACACAAGTATCACTGCCGCGGCTGCCCGCTGGGGTGCGGCGGTATCGTGGAAATCCCGCAAACAAAGCAGCTCAGCCACAAACCTGAATACGAAACCACGGCTTCATTTTCCACCATGTTGTTAAACGACGACCTCGGGTTGGTGTACGAGATCAACGAAATGCTCAACCGCGCCGGCATGGACAGCATCTCCGCAGGTGGAACCGTGGCCTTCGCCATGGAGTGCTATGAAAAAGGCTGGATAACCCGCGAGGAAACCGGCGGGCTGGAGTTGACCTGGGGCAATGGCCCGGTCATCCGCGAAGTGGTGCGCCAGATGATCGCCCGCGAAGGATTTGGGGCGTTCCTGACGGATGGTTCACGCCGCGCCGCGCTGGAACTGCAGCCGCAAGCGCTTTCGGCTTCGATCACCGCCGGCGGACAGGAAATGGCATACCACGACCCGCGCCTGGATCCCGGTATGGCACTGCATGCCAGTGTTGACCCCACTCCGGGGCGGCACACCACCGGTGCCCAACTCTATTACGACCTTTATAAATTATGGACGCGCGTTCCCGGACTTAAACCCTCGACACTTTTCTACTCCAAAGAAAGCCGTTATGCAGCCGATGGGATCCGTATTAGGAATGCCGTGGCGGTGAGCAACTTCACCCAGTTTTATAACTCCTCCGGGATGTGTTACATGGGCATGCTCATCGGCGTTGACCGAGTGCCCGTGTTCGAGTATGTCAACGCTGCCACCGGTTGGAATTTGACCCCCGCTGAATATATGACTGTTGGTCATCGCATCCAGACCCTGCGGCAGATGTTCAATATCCGCGAAGGCATTGACCCGCGCGAGATGAAAGTAAACCAGCGCCTCACTGGGAACCCTCCTCTGGAGACAGGTCCCAACAAGGGAGTTACCTTTGACCTGGATGCCATGATGAGCGCGTACTGGAAAGAGATTGGCTGGGACGCGAAAACGGGTATCCCGAAACATGAAACCATAAAGACATTGGGGTTAACCGGGCTGGTTGCACCGCACGCCGTTGGAGGGATTGTATGAGCCATACCATAACACCCACCTGTACCGGTTGTACCGCATGTGTTAAGATTTGCCCCGTCGCCGCCATCACCGGCTCGCGCGGGGAGCTGCACGCCATCAACCCCTCAGTTTGCGTGGACTGTGCTGCCTGTGGACGCGTTTGCCCGGTGGAGGCTGTGCTGGATGGACAGGAGAAAACCGTCCGTATGATCAAGCGCAACTCATGGCTCAAACCGGTTGTCACTGCTGACCGCTGTGTTTCCTGTGGCGCCTGTATCGAATCCTGCCCGACCGGGGTCATGGCGTATGCTGAACTGGTGGATCACCAGGTGCGCAAAATCGCCACCCTGGCTGACGCGAAGAACTGCATTGGCTGCTCGTTCTGCGCGCACGCCTGACCGACGGATGCGATTGAAATGAAGAACTGATCCCCGCCTGTTTTTATAACCCTTCGCTTGGAGGGTTTTTATTTTAACTATAAAGTGATGTAGTTAAGTTAGTAATTCTATTCCATAATAAAAGGATGTATAATAATGGTGTATGAAGAAATCCAATTTAATCCGCACCCAGGTTCTTTTAACTCCTGAGCAGCTCCGGGAATTAACCCGAATAGCCGTTGAGGAGAAGAAATCCGTGTCTTCCCTGCTACGTGAATGGGTAAACCGCTCCCTCATGCAGCGTCAGCAGGCAACACTTGCCCGCGCTGCCCGCGAACTGGCGGATAATTATTATTCCGATGGTGAACTCGTGGGGTATTCGCACGGGGATGATGATTTCCCGGTGAGAGGCTGAAGAGATGTTCCGCGGTGAAGTGTGGGAGATGGCAGGACCGGGAAAGAAAGGAGTGGGGATAGCGCGCCGCGTGGTGATAATCTCATCAGATGCGCTGGGCACAATCCCCCTGCGCGTGGTGGTGCCGCTTTCTCCCTGGCAACAAAAATACTCCCGCGCGCCCTGGATCGTGCGTGTTCCCCCGGTGCTCAACAGCGGTTTTGAGGAACCGCAGGCTGCGGATGCCTTGCAGTTGCGTTCGATATCCATCAGCCGATTAACCACCAAGCTGGGCGAGTTGCCGGAGAGCATCACCGCCGAGATTTGCCGCGCAGCAGGGTTGGTCATCAACCAATCAGTGCAGACGGATTATAATCAGGGTTCATTTTCAAAATTGGAGTAGCCATGTTGCGTTCAAAAATATTATTCTTCAACATATTCCTTTT
>CAZSGL010000050.1:0-14122 GCA_964606265.1 uncultured Anaerolinea sp.
CCTCAACAAGGCAAACGCCCTGTTTACTTTATTCAATAATTATGCTAATTTAAGTATACGCTTAGAAAACAATTAATTACGGAAAGGCGGGAATCATGGCTTATCAATCCTCAAAAAAAAGTTCATTAGGCTGTTTCATTTTCCTGGCGATTTTTATCCTTGTCGGAATCGTCCACGGCACTGTCCGTTATTACTCAGACAAACCCATTTACGAGGAAGCCCACGCGGCATATCTCATTGGCGATTGCGATAAAGCCATCCCCCTCTATGACGAGATCATCGAAAAATTCCGCACCATGGATTTTAGAGATATCAAGGAAAAATCCATCAGCGAAAACTCGGACTGCAGCCTTTTCAGGGTTGCTGCCAGGGAAGGCGTGGGAGGGCTGTATCAATTCACCCTGGACTTCCCGGACAGCCAACTGAAAGAAGTGGCTGCCAAGAAAGCGTCTGACTTCCTGCATGGAGCTGCCGATGATTCCGACCTTTCTCTGGTTGTTGGTGGTGATTCCTGTGATATTCAAAGTCAACTCGAAACCGCCGGCTGGTTAACCCGCGAAGATACCCTGCCGCTCTACCTTTACCATTGCTCCAGGTACCTGGCGCAGCAATCCCAACCTGATGCGGCATTCGAGCGTGTTTCTTCTCTCATGCGCGAATTCCCCGGGCATCCCCTCACTGAGCAGGTGTGGACCTCGATGGCAGATTCTCCGGATTTCTGCGGAATCCTCGAGGATATAGAGACTCTCGAAACCTCCGCCGAGCGGCAGCAATCCCTGCCGGAGATCTACCTCACCTGCGGCGCCAATTACCGCGAAACCGGTGACTTGGCGGGTGCTGCCGCAGTTTACCAGACCTTTCTCAATAAATATCCTGACCACGCCAGCGCTGAAGAAGTCAGCCGCGTTTTGGCCGAACTACTGGTTGCCAATGCCAAAGCCGGCGGCGCTGGCACCATAGAACGCCCGGATTCCAGCGGCTGGGCACCCAGCGGTGTTGCCCGCGTGGTGATCCAGAACGACTCACCGCATCAACTCAAACTGGTGTTCTCCGGTGTTGACGCGCGCATCGAAACACTTGACCCCTGCCCCACCTGTATCGACTATTCCACTGTTGGACCCATGTACTGCCCGGAAGAAGGACCGATGGAGACTTATGAACTCGCCTCGGGTACCTATGAGGTGTTAGTCGAAGCATCGGACGAGGGCGGCGTCATCCCCTTTACCGGTACCTGGGAACTGCAGGGCGGCAACGAGTTCTACTCCTGCTTTTTTGTGGTCACTACCTGGAATTAGATAAACGGGTTGTAAAAACGGCTGTGGTTAACCACTGTTGAGACATAAACGGTTATCGCCAGGATGATCACTGAAACCGCGATGGCGAGTACATCTTCCCTGTTCATTTTCCTGGTGTTATACCAGGTGCGGCGTTTTCTCTTTCCGAACCCCCGCAGATCCATGGCGTTGGTGATAATTTCAATACGCTCCAGTGTTGAAAAAATGAGCGGAATAACGATAAGGAGCGAATTTTTTAACCGGTCGGATATTTTTTCACCTTTCGCCATTTCCAGTCCGCGAGCTTGCTGCGCCTGGCTGATGTCGTGATACACACGCTGCATATCCGGAAAATAGCACAGGGTCAGTGAAAAGGCAAAAGCCGCCTTGTAGTGGACGCCAACTCCGTTGAGGGAAGCAGCGAATTCGCTTGGATTCGTGGTGAGTAGGAAGATGATTCCCAGTGGGATCACGGATGCATACTTGAAAAACTTGGTGATCTGGTAAAACAATTGCTCCTGGGTAAGCGTGTAACGTCCGAATAGCTTCACCATTTCATGGCGCGTACCGTAGATCTCCACACCCTGTTCCGGTGAAAAGAGGAAGGTGATGAGGGTGTGTTTACCATACCCATTATTATTACTCGCGAGAAACAATCAATAAATTCTGGTTAAGTTAGCATCGAAATTGCCAAACTATATAAGAATTTTTCATTATTCTATACATCTTAATTTTAATATCTGTCATTTTGTTTTGATGCAAATTTAAGCAAGGCTTAAAAGGGAATTTAATAAGTTGACGCCTTAATAATTCTCATTAAAATAAACCATATAGTAATGAATAAATAAAATGCTAAAATTATTGTCAGCTAAAGATGATTTTGAGATAAGAGACTATATAAGCTATAGATACAATTTCTGTAACCATAAATGGGAATTTCGATTTAACTAATTATGATTTTTAACTAACAAGCATAGGGAGGCTAGAATGAAAAAAGAGATTTTCTTTAAATACTTCGTTGTGTATCTGATTTTTCCAATTTTACTAATGTCATGTAAGCTATCGAATATAATTACTAAATCTCCCGCTAACGAAGAAAAATTTACAGACAATCAAAATGCATTTGAACAATTTTCTACCGAATTTCCGATTTTCGATTCTACTGAAACAGAAAAGATAGGTGTGGATTTCCAGCCTATAAAGATTAACTCGAGCCGGAGATTTCAAGGAAGTGAGGCAATCTCCCCACAGAATATCAATGAACTAGAAAGACTTGGGCCTTTGGGATTTGGAAAAGTTCTTAAGGTCAGATGGCTATCAAATGGTACCCAATTCTCAATTGGGTCTACGGGAGGGTTTTATATTTATAGCTATCCAGATTTAAAAATAATTCAATTTATGGAAATTTATCCTGAAGGAACTAGGCCGGTTGATATTTCTCAAGACGGTAAATATTATGCGATCCCATCTGACACAACTATCAATCTTTATGACACTGAAAAAAGTATGCTGATTTCGAAATTTGAAAACGACGGATGGCCTACCTTTTCCCCTAATGGAGAATTACTAGCTCTACCAGATGGTGGGGGAGTGACTTTGTGGGATATTAAGAAGGGAAAAATTATCTGTTATTTACCCTTTAACCAACCCCTTACTTGGGCATTTTCATTCGACAGTAGGAAGCTACTGATTAGCGGGGAGGATATTTTTACTTTTATTTATGATATTAACACTGGAAGTCTTCTTAACCAAGTAAACAAAAACGCAGAGAAGGATTTGATTGTCTCTCCAAATCAAGAGTATTTTGTAGTCGTCAATTCAAAAGTAGCAACATTGGTCGATTTTAAAACTGGTGTTTCAATTAGAGAATTTGAAATGGATAATTTAGATACAAATAAAAATTATCTCGCTACGGCAGAATTTTCGCCAGATAATTCGAAGCTTGCTGTAGCAAGCTCACAAGGGGATATTGGGGTTTGGGATGTAGAGACTGGATTAGAAATAATAAGTCTTGAAAAAGCCAGGTACATGACGAATGATGTAACCAATGATTACGACAAATTCGTCCTTTCTTCGCTATCTTTCTCACCAGATGGGGAAAAGTTATTATTTGGAGGACAGGATGGAGCAACCCGCATATGGGATATTTCGACAGACACAGAGGTTCTGAGTATTTTAGACCATATTAGTTACATGGAGAGCATGAGTTACTCACCAAAAGGGAATTTCTTGGCAACAGGATTCCATGACGGATTTGTCAGAATATGGGATCTGCATGAAGAAAGAGTGAAAAATATACTCTTTAGCGAATTCCGAGAAAAAATAGATAGTGTTGCATTCAGCCCGGACGATAAGATTATTGCATCAGGAAGCATTGGTCATGTTGATTTATGGGATACATTATCAGGAAAACTTATTAATAAGTCGGTATCGGTCAGACAAGCAATTGACCTAGAGTTTTCACCAGATGGAAAAATTCTAGCAGTCAATGACTCCTGGAATTCGATAAAATTGTTTGATATTGAGACAGCTGAAATAATCGGAGAAATTGAAGGAGATGATATTTTCGAAGCTGCTTATTCTTCGGTATTCACAAAAGATGGAGAGAAGATTATTGTTGGTTTTTCTACTGGGAAGATAATTGTCTGGGATATTTTGACCTCTAGTATCGATGAGATCATTAGGACAGAAGGTGAGCATATTAACTTTCTCGAGTACCTAAATAATGACCAATTAGTATCTCTACAAATTGAAGATAACAAAGTGAAGATAATTGATTTTGAGACTGGAATTACATCCCGAATGATTGAAACTCCTGAATCGGGAGTCGCATTTGATATTTCACCGGACGGGAAGATGATTGTTGGAGTTCTTACAAATGAAATGGTTTTTTGGGACACTGCAACAGGTCTAGAATTACATAGAGTCGAAATACCTACAAAAGATTATTATTCTAGTGCTTCCGTAGCTTTTTCACCAAGCGGTGATACAATAATTCTAAGTCAAGCTTGGGAATTAATATGGTTTTATGGCATTCCTTAATTTAGAGAGCTAATAAGCAATTTGTATCGCTAATTGAACGTTGATGAAATTGCGAATTCGTCCATGATTTGATCTTACCACCCCATGTTCTTGGCGCGTTTCCTCTGCTTTTGGACTTTCTTGGCGCGCTTGGCTGCCAGGTAACCGCCGCCAAGCAGCACCGGGATGGCTGCCGATCCGCAGATGAGTGTGCCAGGTTCCACCGTGCTCTTCTTATCGAGGCTCAGTTCATATTTCGTGTCGCTGCCGGCAATTCGCCCGTCCACCGGAGACAGCTTCACTGCGTATAATCCGTCTACTGGCGCCGTCCAATCCAACACACCATCAGCAGCGGTGTTTTGGGGTTTGACCTCGCCCAGGAAGGTTCCGTCGGTTTTGAACAACTGCAAATTCGCAGCCGCAGCCAGGTCAAGTGCTTTTGTGGTTAAGCGCATCTGGTCACCCGTCACTGCGTTAAAAACCACCCAATCCACATCTCCAATGGAGCACCAGTTGTGAACCTGCTTCGTACCAGCTTCAATCAGGGATGCCCCGGTGACTTGATCATCACCTGCGTCAATTCCTTCAAAACCATCTTCACTGCAGGGAGCCACGAAAGTGGTAAAAGCTTCGGGGATCGTGTTTAATTCCTCGGTATTCCCCAGTATATCCACCGCTTGCATTCGGAACTCGACAGTTGCACCGGGTTGACCCCAGAAGAGCAATTCGCGGGCATCTTTTCCGGGTTCTTCGGGCAGCTCCTGCCAATCCTGACCCTGTAACCGATATTGAACGTTGAAATGATCCAGTCCATCTGCCCCCGAGAGTACCTGCCAGGTGAGTTTGATCGCGGTGCTGTTCATCGCGGGCGGAAGCTCATCCAGGCGTGATGAAGGTGCATCAATTTTTGTTGCCACTTCGAATTCCTGGGTGGCGCTGGTGGTTCCTGCCAGGTTTCGGGCGGTTACCGTCCAGGTGTATGTCCCCACGGGGAGCGTTCCCACCTGCCAGCTCTTCCCAGTCTGCCAGTCGAGGCTGTTGGTGTAATTTTCCGGACCCGCCAACTCGCTGCGGGTCTCCTCGCCCTCGCCTGCGGTCCACTGCAGTTTCAGTTCAGTGACCTCGCTGATCACCTCAGGCAGGGTCAGCGTGGGCGGGATGGGTGGCGTGATGCGCGGCAGTACCTTGATCGAGCCGGTATTGGCTGCACCGATCAGATTATCCGCCAGGTCTGCATCACCATCCTGGAACAACTCCAGCAAGCCGGAGAAATCAGGGTCGGGGAAGAGCACTACCGATACACCTGCGCCCACCTGCAGTGAAATGACATTATCCAGGAAGGAGGGATCCAGCGCTGCCAGGTTGGGATAATTACCGATATCCAACAGGGTACAAACTCCCTGGAATCCCCTGGCGCTGTGAATCGCCGCCTGGTTATCTGCCGGGGTGCACACCGGCGGTTTCGCCGGACAGTTGTAGTTTTTAGTCAGTTCCGTCAGCCCCTGGATACCTTGTGATGTCTTGCCGGCTTCGTCCTGAACCTTTATGGAAAGGAAGAACTTGCCGTTGGGAATATCCATGGCGCACATATCAATATCCCGCGTAAATGGTGAAGAGGTGATCGCATCACCTATCGGCGTCCAGTCTTTACCGGTGGTGTAATACAGCTGCCCATTTAAGACTTTCACGTCGTCCTTCATCCAACCGCTCACATTGAGCATGGGCGAGGTGATGGTGGTGTACGGGCTGGGGCTGGTAATGCCGCCTGTGGGAGGTTCAGTATCGCTGTTGCGGGAAATGTAGCGGTTATCCGAAACACACTGGGTTCCATACTGCGGGTATGCTTGTGCTTCTGAGCAAAGGCGCGGACGTCCGCCGTTAATGGAAACTTCATCAAAGACAATGTCCACCGAAGTCCCCCAGTAAGACGAGGGGTTGGCATGCACATGAAAATGCAGATGATGCCCCGAAGAATACCCGGTATCATCAACATTGCCAATGAATTGTCCCTGCACCACTTCCGCACCGATAACCCTCAGGTTGGCAGGGATGCTGTTCTGTGCAAGATGAAAATATACCTGGTAAGTGGTTGGCGAAGTGCTTTTATCTTCCAGGATAATATAATTGGCGTTGGTGGTGTTGCCGTTGACATTTTGCCACACGGCGTACTTGACCGTGCCGCGCCGTGCCGCGCGTATCGGGAACATGGTGCCGTTGGCGAAATCGAACGCGTACAGGCAGGTGGAGGGGCAGGATTTATACGTATACACATGCCCGATGCTGCCGGTGAGCCTCACTGACTCTCCATTGGTCCATGGCAGGTGATAACCTTTGTAGACCACCGGGGCTTTGGGCTCCTGCTGAATCGCGGGCAAGTAATGTTCGCGCACATCCGCAGACAGCATCTTTTCGGGAACTGCCATTAACTCCTGTGCAAAATTGGCGTCCGCCTGGAATGTGATCAGCCATGGAGTTGCCAAATCAGTGGTTTGATGGGCGATGATCAACCCGGGTTCACCGGGTTGCACCAGCCCGGTCTGCCTGTCCACCAGCGCGATCCATACCAGTGCAAGCCGGTCTGCTTCGGAATAGTCCACGTGGTCGATAACCACCCGATACAGCATGAAAGCCAGCACATCCTGGCGTCCGGCGGCGGCTTCCTGTATGATCTCGTTCAACTCGATCTCTATGGGATCGGTGAGGGTTTTGGGCTGCGGCAGGCTGGGCTCAGCGGTGCCATCTCCGGAGCCGGCATTCGGTGCGACCGAGCAGGCTGCAAGTAAAACCAACGCACCCAGGATAAGCACGCGCAGGAAAATTGAGAGAATTCGATTGAGTCTGGTCATCCTATACACCTCATCAACTTCATTTCGGTGCAAGATTCGCGCCAAGCCGTCGTAAAAAATTGGGGCAAGGCGCTGCCTTTCCCCAATTTCCCGAGGTTTGTTCTATCGGTTAAAAAATATTAAGGTTTTAAGACTGGAAAATTATCAATATTAGATCCAGTGCCATGCGCCATCTCTTTGATCTAATTTTCACTTGAATATTTCATTCTGTCTGGAATTTATACAAATATGTTCCTTCGTTCCCATCCAACACTCTGATGGGGCTCAACCGATCCTTGAAAATATCAGCATACGGGTCAGACTCTAAAAGCATGTAAGGGCTGCCGTAGACGTAATCCAATTTCATATCAATGAGGAACTCTGCGGTGGTGCCATCAAGCATGCTCTGGTAATACTCCTGGCTGTTGATCAGACCATCCAGGTTCACAATGGTCCGGTCGGTCGAAAAGTATGCCTGCATCCCTCCCCCCGTCATACCGATGATGGATCCCTCCGGTGTGGCATCATCCAACAAGTGCATCAAATTTAATTCTTCGCTGCCAGTTTTCCCATTAGCCAGTAGCGGAAATGATCTGTAGTTTTTATAAACTGCGTTTACCAGGTTCGCGCTTAAAAAGAATGCTAAAACAATGCTAAAAATCGTTTTCCATACTTTGAATGGTTTCACCTTTTCCGCCACCAGATCCAATAGCAGCGCGGCGAAGACCAGCAGGATCAATCGTTCAATGATCCAGTACCAGTTGCGGATTGCGATGTAGCCCCAGCCGGAATAGTATGCCACGCGCAGCAGGCTGCCGATGAATAACGCCGGAAACAGCAGCCGGTTCATCTTGTCCAGGGCGTTAACGTGTGCCATTTTTAGCAATAAAATTACGCCTGCCAGTAGAAAGGCAATAACCACAAACAGGAGTACCACCTCGTAGACGTCAGCTTGTATTTTCAATCCTGCCAGCACACGCTCTACCCCCCTCTGGAGCCAGGAGATCTCCGCCCGCCAGGGGTTTACCCGCTCTCCAATGCCGAATACATCCAAAAAGTTGCGCGCTTTGCCGTAGACCGGGTTAGACAGCGTGGACCAGAAATGCTTCATTTTGCCGCTCACCGGCATCAGCGTTCCAGCATACCAGAGGTTGAAGAGCAGGTACCCGCCGATGAGCACGACCAGTGGTGAGCCCATCACCAGGGCTTCGCGTACATACTGCCTAGATCCTGGCCGGTTTGTTTTTTCGTTTAGCTGTGCTGACGAAAATAGCCCATGCATTACATGGTTGATCCCTAAGAATAGTGATGAAAGCACTACCATCAGGATGATCAACAGCTTGGGGAAGCGGATTGAGAATTGGAACGCGTTAATAATATACAAGATCGGAACTAATGCCAATACCCCCGTCAGCAGGAACGCTGCATCTTTCAGGAAGTCCTTGATTGATTTGTATTTAGGCTGCTGGTAGCGTTTGAACAAATGCTGGAACAGGGGAATGACCAAAACACTTATGAACAAAAGGGGGAAAACCGTAAAGTCCGAGTAATCCTTCAACCCAAACTTGAGCGTCAGCAGCCAGCTTGATACAGCAGCAGCGGTAATGGCAATCACATCGAAAACCAGCTTGGAGTTCTTAAAGCGCCAGCCGAAGAAGGCGAAAAAACACAGCGGGGCGATATAGAATATGTGATCCAGCCGCGCCAGGATGGCCAACGCGGCGACGAAACCGAATAGGAATAGCTGTTCATTGGTCGGTCGCGTACCGACAAAAAACCATCCCTGGGCGCGCTCGATCAGCAGGAGCAGCAGAAAGATGCTCAACCCGGTTTCCATACCCTGCATGCTGGTAACGTTGGCGATAGAGGGAATGACCGCCCATAATATTGCCAATGTCACAGCTACCCATACGTTCAACACACGGGAAAGAATCTTGAAAATGAAAATAACAGAAAGTCCGTTAAGTACTCCCCCAATAATCACAAAGACGCGCAGTGGAAGGATCAAGTCTGTACGGACTATTGTGTAGACCGCGATGCACACTGCCATCCACAAGGGGTGAAACCCATTCGTGCGATTGATGCCATCAAAAGTAAACCCCTGACCATAGGCCACATTTTGCGCCACCTTGAAATAAAAAAATCCGTCGTCAATATTGAACCATCGGATCAGGTTATTTATGTTGGTAAAAGCCACGCACAGGCTCAGGGTAATCCCAAATATGAATAAAAGGATATAGATGAGATTCTTCTTTTGCATCAGCATGTATTGCTCCCAAGTCCCTAAGCAGTATTTGGCCCTTTATCGCGTTTGTTAATTGTATCCGATACTGGTTTTTGCCAGTACCCTCGTTTCATACATTCTCTCCAGCCTCAAGCTGCCAACCCTTTAAAAATTAAGTACAAAGCGCTGCCTACCATGTTAAAACCGTAGGGGCAAGGCGATGCCTTGCCCCAATTTCTCAAGATTTCATCTATCGATAATGAAACTATTAAGGTTTTGTTACTACAAAATTATCAAATGCGATCTGGGTTCCGCCGGTATCAAAGGTGCCAGCCATCAACCCCACGTCCCCGCTGGAGAAGGTGTTGTCGGTCGCTTCCTGCACCAGTTTGCCATTCGCGTAAAGGCTCAGGGTGCTGCCAACGCAATCAAAGCGGATGCGGTTGGACTCAAGACCCGTCTTGATGGCATCTGAGAGCTGCATGTTTTCGCCAATGATAGTTTGAGTTCCACCGATGACAGTACCAATGGCATAGTATCCATCGCTGGAGATGATACCAAAGTAATAGTTCTCCACATCCACATAACGGCAGAGTATGCCGAAGTCGTTGTCTTCCGGTCCACCGACCATCACCGCGTCCACTTCCACGCTGACATCAGTGAAGTCCTCGCCGGGATTTGCCCACAGGTCAAACTGTGAGTCGGTCACCTTGATCTGGTAAGTACCGTCAACGTAATCCGTGCTGCCGCTGTCGCTGCTCCACGTATCCCAACCGCTGGAAGACTTGGAGAAATCATCCTGGAAGAGAACATTGCTATCCGTTTTACCGGTGGGCAGGAACTGGCTGAAACTGCAAGCCGTGAGAGTGAAAATAAGAACGAGTGAGAGGCTTAAGATCAAAACAGATTTCTTTTTCATAACGGAGTTCTCCTTGGTAGTTAATATGGAGTGATTATATCCGATTTAGCAAATTTATCAACTTTCCTTGTTTAGTGCTTACCCGATCCCTCACTTCCTTGAATCGGGTGCCAGGTAGAAGCCTGTAACCTGGATTTAGAACTTCACCTTACCTGGGCAGGATAACCCGGTAAAGTGAAAAGGCGTCGAATCCGTAAGTCTCCATGTGGGTCCTGATCAGGTTTAGCGCGGTGAGTGGTGTAGAGTCTTTAGCACTGCATCTGCCGGAGTAGCCCCTCACCTTTCCGCTGGTCATTTTGAGGGTTTTCAGGTTCACTGTGTACCAGGTATCACACAATACCGTCGTCATCCTGCCGAACTGGTAGAATGGCTCGGTTGGTTCCGGGTAGCTGATCTCACCCGTCTCGGGATCTTTATCGGCGTCCCCGATCTGCGCGATGAAAACGGGGCGGTACGCATCCCGGCCTGAAAGCAGTGATTGACCCGTCATCCATTCTGGTTCGGGTAAATCAAGGTAATCAAGGATGGTCGGGGCAATGTCCAGGTTCTCTGTGTTTCCCCTCAGGCTGCCCCGATGCTGCCCATACGGGAACCGCATGATCAATGGCAGGCGGGCGACCGTCCAACGCTGGGAGTGGTCGCTGGTGATGATCAAAATCGTGTTCTTGATCTGCCCAGTTTCCAACAGCACATCATAAAGCTGCGCCATCCCCTGATCAAATTCGAGGATGCTGTCGAGGTAAAAATCTTCCTCGCGGTTGCCCTGCAGTTCAGGGTCCTTGCCCGAGGAAAAGACCTGCACATCAGGATAATATTTCGGTCCGTGAGTCCCCATCCAGTGGAGGTGAACGAAAAGCGGCTGCTTTGCGTTTTCCAGCATGGAAATAACCGTCTCCAGCTTGTATTTGTCGTTAAATTCCTCGGGAGACTCGGTCATCTGTTTATACGGGTTCTCCATCTTTTTAATGAAGAAGATATGCCCAAGCCGGTCGCCCGCGCGGATGAGGATGTCGCGCAGGAAATAGTAATAATCGGTCGGTAATGCCGCAGAGACTGTTGAGACGATCGGGTTGGCTGCGGTTTCCTCGTCGTTGGCAAGGTCAAACCCACCCAGCAGGTTCAGGTTGCCGGCGTCTGCATAATACGAGAAGCTGAGCTGCGCAGTGGAATATCCATAGCGTTTAAGGATCAGCGGCAGGTGCCGGTAAGCGTCCTCGTCTCGCAGGATATCTTCGTCCGCCAGCATGCGCATGTCTGCCGGGTAGCGCCCGCTCAGGATCGAGCTGAGTGAGCCGATCGTCCCCTGCGCATTGGAAAAATGGTTCTCCGCCACCAGCGAAGATTTTGCCAGCAGCTCAAGGAATGGGGTGGTTTCGTTCTTATACCCATACGTTGACATTTTCTCCGCGTTGAGGCTGTCAGCCGTGATGAGGAGGATGTTCGGTTTCTGTCTCAGCGCGTTTTTTGGCAGGATAATGGTATTGAAGAGCGACTGGTTGGGGTTGCCTAAAACGGGAAGTGCGCCAAGGAGAACCAGCAGAATGGTCACCCCCGCTATGAGGAAGTTGCGTTTTCGAGCGGTTTTTTTGCGTAAACCTGAGTCAAGGTTGTTGGCAAACTTTATTATCCCGGTCACCAGGAAAATAAACACCAAAACAAAAACCGTGGCATATACCCCACGCACCACCCCGCTTGAGGTGACCACCCCGAAATCAAACAGGTTGTAGGTGTAATTGTCAACGAGTACCAGCAGCATGGTGGTGAACACAAAGGCCGGAAGAAAAGTGAAAACGATCCGCAGCACTCTTTTTGCGCTTTTTCCCTTAAGCACCCTGTCCAATAGTAGGTAAGGCAAGAACGCCAGCAGGCAGATGAGCGCGAGCAGCGCCGCGGCGTTGAGCAGGATGAGCACCTTATCGGAAAATTTCAACGCGTTCATGAAGGAAGGCTGGCTGATGATGAAGAGCCAGTCCATAAAGACGTACAGCAGGACTACCAGTGTAGTTGCCAGGAACAAGCTGCCTGGTTTGAATTTAGGGGCTTTGAAGATGTTTTTGATGGCGGTTCCTCGGTCGCGTTTCTTTCGAAGAGATTAATCCCCGGGTTTCATGGCGATTTCACGTGCTTTTTCAACATATTCAAGGCTCTGGTGCCTGAAGTAAGTGTTGTACAAGGTGGCGTAGTGCCCGCCGCCCGCCAGCAGCGAAGCGTGCGAACCTTCCTCCAGGATGGCGCCCTGGTCCATGACAATGATGCGGTCTGCGCTCTTGACGGTAGACAACCGGTGCGCAATGAGGATACTGGTGGTCTGCTGCAGAATGAGGTTCAACGCCTGCTGGATCTGCCACTCGGTAAATGGATCAATACTGGCGGTGGCTTCATCTAATATGAAGATACGTGGTCTTTGCACCAGCACACGCATCAGCGAGACAAGCTGCCGCTGCCCCATCGAGAGCCTCGCGCCGCGTTCGCCCACCTCAGTCACCAAACCCTGCGGCAAGGTTTCCAGCCATTCGCCATCACCGATCTTCCTCGCCAGGCTCACGATCTCGGCTTCCCTCACCTGCGGGTTGGCATAACGGATGTTGTCTTCCACGGTGCCCGAAAAAAGGAAGGGCACCTGCGACACCACACCCAAATTGCGGCGGTACTCCGCCAGGTCGAACGAGCGGATGTCATGTCCGTCCACCAGCAGCCTGCCGGATTGAAATTCATAGAAGCGCGCGATCAACTTGGCGATGGAAGTCTTGCCGGCGCCGGTATGCCCCACGATCGCCAGGTTCTCACCTGCCGCGATCTTCAGGTTGAACCCATCCAGGATCTGTTCCGCTTCCTTGTAGTGGAAACTGACGTTCTCAAATTCGATCTCGCCTTTGAGTATCGGCAGCGATTCAGACGCGGTTTGCACCACGCATGTGGGGGTATCAATAAGGGCGAACACACGTTCAGAGGCTGAGAGCCCGTTCTGGATGGAGGTCCAGAAAGAGGTGATGCTCATAATGGGGAAAAGGAAACGGTCGAGGCTGAGAATGAAGAGGTACCACGCACCCACCGTCACGACAGCGTTGATCACGCTGAGCCCGCCGGCGTAAACCATCACACCGGTTGCAATGCCAGCCAGCGCGTTTAGCGTGGGGAAGACCACCGACAGCACCAGCCCGCGGCGCACGTTCACGCGGTATGAGGTGTTGTTGGCGTCGGTAAATTCGTTGTAGATACTGGCTTCCTGTCGGAAGTTCTTGGCCACCGCGATGCCGCTCACGGTTTCCTTGATGGTGGAATTAACATTCGCCATGGCGCGCATTCCCTGGCGCGTGGCTTTACGCGCGATGCTGCGGTAAACAACTGCAAACAGTGTCACCACCGGGATGAGTGCAAAAATATACAGGGTCAGGTGCCATTCAATGGTAAAGAGTACCACGGCCAAAATACCCGCCTCGATGAAGTTTGCGGCAACGTCCGTCACCAGGGTAACCAGTTCACCGAAATCGCGGGTATCTGAGGTGATGCGCGAGACAATTTTACCGGAGGGATATTCATCATAAAACGAGAGGTCATGCTCAACAGACGCTGAATACGCGTCAATCGCCAGGGTTGCCACCACCTCTGCAATGGTCACAGCCATTAGGCGTCGCAGACCCCAGTTGAAAAACCAGATCGCCAGTCCGATCACCAGCACCGCGCCGCCCACCGCCAACATCGCCCACAGTTCAGGGACCCCTTCGAGCAATCCCACCCCGCGGGAAACGATGATGGGCAGCAGCGACCCCGCCCCGGCAATCGACAATGTCAGCAGCGCTACAACTGAGAGGCGCTTCCACTGTGGCTTAAAGTAACCCACAATGCGCTTGAACAAGTC
>CAZSGL010000051.1:0-14118 GCA_964606265.1 uncultured Anaerolinea sp.
CCCTTGACCCGGCATACGCCGCCAAATTGGGTGTTGATACTGAAGCCCTGCTTGTCTCGCAGCCCGATACAGGCGAACAAGCCCTTGAGATTTGCGAAACCCTGGTTCGTTCTGGGGCTGTCGATATCGTAGTCGTTGATTCGGTGGCAGCCCTCGTCCCACGCGCCGAGATCGAAGGCGATATGGGTGATGCCAGCATGGGCATGCAGGCTCGCTTAATGTCTCAGGCGCTGCGCAAGCTTTCCGGCGCCATAAACCAGACTAAAACAGCTGTTGTTTTCACCAACCAATTGCGTCAGAAAATTGGTATCATGTTTGGTAATCCTGAAACTACTCCCGGAGGTCTGGCGTTGAAGTTCTATGCCTCAGTTCGCCTGGATACACGCCGCATACAGTCCATTAAGATTGGACCGGAAATTGTGGGTAACCGTACCCGCGTCCGTGTGGTGAAGAACAAAGTCGCCGCTCCCTTCCGCACTGCGGAATTTGACATCATGTATAACGAAGGTATCTCCAAGGAAGGCGACATCATTGATCTTGCGGCAGCAATGGAAGTGATCCAAAAACGCGGAGCTTTCTTCTCATACAACGACATGCGCCTGGGTCAGGGTCGCGAAAATGCCAAAGAATTCCTTAGGCAGAATATTGAGTTGTGCAATGAGATCGAGAAAACAGTCCGCGAACGCGCCATGGGAGGCGAACTCCCGCTGGATTTGGGCGGTTCGGCTGACGATTCTGGTGATGGTGAATAAACAAGATCAATGTTAAACCATCGACCCGGCTCACCACTCCTGTTTTTCCTGGTGTTGATCACCTGCCAGTTTTTGGCAGGATGTCAGTCTATCGGGCTAACGCGTACAATACCTGCTGAGGCGCAATCTCCTCTGTTTGTTGCGCCTACCTTTCAACCCACTTTTTTAGCAGGTGCCACAGAAAGCAGCATTGCTGCTGCTGCTGGCGCAACACCTCAGGCTGCCTGTACTGACCAACTCCAATGGTTGTATGATCTCTCGATTCCTGATGGCAGCCAGGTGACTTCGGGTTCGATCCTTGAAAAACAATGGCAGGTAAAGAACGGCGGCACCTGTAATTGGGATGAAACTTATGCGATAAAATTAACCGCAGGAGACCCATTGGGAGCATCCTCTCCGCAGCAATTGGTCCCTGCTCGCGGAGGCAGCGAGGCTGTCGTCCAAATTCAGTTTGTAGCCCCGGCAGAACCTGGACGTTATCGCAGCGCATGGCAAGCCCACGACCCTGCTGGCAAGCCGTTTGGAGATCCAATCTATATTGAAATCGTGGTTACTGCACCTTAATTCTGTCTCAAATTACGATGACTATAAAATCCCGCGCAAATCGCTTCCTTAAATTCGTCCTTTGGATCCTCCTACTTGGGATCACAGCCAACGTTGGGGCATTCTTAATTCTGTCGAATCCTCAACCTGTCAATGCGATTTTTTGGATTGCAAATACTGCAACAATTACATCAGGAGACTCGGTCAACCCAACCAATTCCCCAACACCCTTTCAACCGCTTCCCACCGATACCCCCACACCAACACCTACGTTGACACCCACGTCGACTGCCACATTCACTCCCACGCCAACGTTCACGCCCCGGCCTACCAACACACCTATGGCAACGGCCACATCATCTGACGGTTTGCCGGTTGATTACATTATTCGTGGAGTGATCGGGCATGCTCAGAGTCACTCGCTTTCATGTGAAGCGCGTTCTGCATCGGATTGGGCGGCCTTTTATGGGATTTCTGCCAGTGAATCCTCGATCCAATCAGCTTTGCCTTCTTCAGATGATCCGGAGGTGGGATTTGTGGGTTTTCATTACGGTACGGAAGGTCAACTCCCCCCAAATTCATATGGCGTGCATGCCGCACCAATTGCTGCCATTCTTCGCGAATATGGTGCTTCTGCTACCACCAAAAAGGGGATGACCTATTATGAGATTAGACAGCAGATTGCTTCTGGGAATCCGGTTATTGCCTGGGTGATCGGCAATGTATGGAATGGTTATCCTGTCAGCTACACCAGCGAAAGTGGAAATACAACAACGGTGGCGCGCTATGAACATACTGTGATCGTCATTGGGTATGATGCCTATGGTGTCACTGTCGTAGACGGTAACATGGTCTATTGGCGCTCAAAAGCGGATTTCCAAAATTCATTCTCAGTTCTGGGCAATATGGCTGTTTACCACCCGTAAAAAACCGCCAGCATAAAGTACTTGCCGGCGGTTGTGTTAACAGGCGCTAACCGGTTTATGTTCCTTCTTCCCAGGAATCCAGGTATTTAACCTGTTCAGCAGTTAACTTATCGATCTTAACCCCCATGGCTGCAAGCTTTAATTCAGCTATCTTCTGGTCGATCGCTTCCGGTACAGAATAGACCTTTTTTTCCAACGTGGAGGCGTTTTTGACCAAATATTCGAGAGATAGTGCCTGGTTGGCAAAAGACATATCCATAACTGAAGCGGGGTGTCCTTCTGCAGCAGCCAGATTAATTAGGCGTCCTTCACCCAAAATATAAATCCTCCGTCCATCCCCTGTTACATATTCTTCAACAAATGGGCGGACCAGGCGCTTGGATTTCGACATTTTTGCCAGACCCGGAATGTTGATCTCAACATTAAAGTGACCGGAATTAGCAACGATAGCAGCGTCCTTCATAACAGCAAAATGCTTTTCATCAATTACATTGATATCACCAGTCAGCGTGACAAAAATATCACCGATCTTGGCGGCATCTTTCATTGGCATAACTCTGTAGCCATCCATAAGGGCTTCCAGCGCTTTTAAAGGGTCCACTTCGGTTACTATGACATTCGAGCCCATTCCCCTGGCACGTGACGCTAATCCACGACCGCACCAGCCGTATCCGGCAACCACAAAATTCTTGCCTGCAAGGAGGATATTCGTTGCGCGCACAATACCGTCAATGGTAGATTGTCCGGTGCCGTAACGATTATCGAAGAAGTGTTTGGTAAGCGCATCATTGATGGCAATAATCGGGAAATTCAGTGCTTTATCAGCCGCCATGGCATGCAACCGGATTACCCCCGTTGTTGTCTCTTCTGTGCCAGCGATCACGTTCGGGAGCAATTCACGGCGATCCTTATGGAGTACATTTACCAGGTCCGCACCGTCATCCATAGTGAAATGAGGTTTATTATCAAGCGCGGCATGGATATGCTTGTAATATGTTGTGTTGTTTTCACCCTTCACCGCGTAGACAGAAATCTCATCGTGGGAGACAAGTGAAGCTGCTACTTCATCCTGGGTGGACAATGGATTTGAAGCAGTCAGGACCACATCTGCACCGCCTGCCTGAAGTGTCTTCATCAGGTTTGCAGTTTCAGTAGTCACGTGCAGGCATGCTGAGATGCGCATCCCTTTTAAAGGTTGTTCTTTAGCGAAACGCTCCTTGATCAACCGTAATACCGGCATCTCTCGTTCTGCCCAGGCGATCTTTAGTCTACCGCCTTCCGCTAATTTCATATCCTTTACATCATAATTCGCCATATTCTTGTTGCCTCCAAAAATCTATAATAGTTGATCTAATTCACCGTTATCATCAAAATGCTGACGATATCTTTTAACAAATTGTGCTGGTTTGTAAAAATGGTTTTGAGTCCCTTTGTGCTCGATACAATAAGTAGCTGCCAGGGCTCCCATTTGTCCACATGTTTGCAGGCTCATTCCCAAACGGTAACCCCTCAGGAAACCACCCCTGAAGGCGTCTCCTACACCGGTTGGATCGGCTATATTGTTAGTGGGTACAATCGGAATTTCGTAGCGTTTACCACCTGATACCACCATCGCGCCTTTAACCCCCAAAGTCACGACCAATAAGGTGACCATTTTTTCAATCTCAGCGGACGAAAAACCTGTATGCTTCTGTAATAGTTCAAACTCGTAGTCATTGCAGAATACTGCATGAGCGTGGGACACCCCATATTTTAAATCCTCATGCGGGTTCCTCGCCACTTGTTGTGAAGGATCAAACAAGTAAGGAATTCCTAGTTCAACACACTCTTCTGCATAGCGCTGCATCGCACTGGGATCATTTGGTGCAATTACCACGTAGTCTGCTTCCCCGGGTTCAATGATTTTTAAGGAATAATTGGAAGCATCGGCCATGGCTCCGGTATAAAAACTGGCGATTTGATTATTCTCCAGGTCAGTATTGACAAAAAAGGAAGCAGTGAATTTATCTGCAATATTTTGAATGTACCAGGTATTGATCTCGTGCGAATCCAGCCAGGCACGGTATTCCGAAAAATCCTGTCCGGCAGTCGCAAAGATCAATGGCTTTTCGCCAAGTAACGACAGCGAATATGCAATATTGGGTGCTACTCCCCCTCGCTGACGGGTCATGCTGTCCACCAGGAAGGACAAGCTAATCTTATCGAGTTTATCCGGTAAGATATGCTCACGGAATTTTCCCGGAAAAGTCATCAAATAATCAAATGCAATTGACCCGGTTATTACAATAGACATTATTTACCTTCTTGCTTTAAATTATAAACGTTATGTTCGAAATTACTGCTAAATGGCGAAAAAACTACGCCATTCTCGGTTACCCATGCGGTGATCAGATCATGCGGGGTCATATCAAACGCTGGGTTCCGCGCTTTGGCTGTATCTGGAGCAACTCGCTCGCCTTCAAAACTCAATCCCAATACTTCAACTTGATCGCGTTCCTCAATCTCTATATTCTTGCCAGTTTTTACCTTTAAATCGATAGTACTGACAGGAAAGACGCAATAGACAGGAACTCGATTGGCATTGGCAGCCAGGCTTAACATATAGGTCCCAATTTTATTAACCACATCGCCGTTGGCTGCCACACGGTCTGCACCAAAGAATACCGCATTCACTTCCCCGCGTTGGAGAAAATATCCCGCTGCGTTATCCGTGATGATCTCATATGGAATGCCGTATTGTTCGCATTCCCACGCGGTCAGCCTTGATCCCTGCAACCGTGGGCGTGTTTCGTCAATTAATACTTTCACTCGTTTACCAGACTCATGGGCAAAGCGGATAGCACCCAGAGCCGTCCCCCAATCCACACCTGCCAGCGCACCAGTATTACAATGGTGAATTAAAACATCTCCATCGTTTATCAGGTTCGCACCATTTTCTGCTAGCCGTCGATTAATCTGTACATCTTCCTCAGCCATTAACAGGGCTTCTTTTAATAATAGACGGGTGCCTTCAATAGGATTGTTACCATTGTTTTTTGCAATTTCCAGCATACGAGTCACACCCCAACCCAGGTTGACTGCTGTTGGTCTGGCAAATATCAGCAATTCTGAAAAAATAACCAACTGCTGCAACCAATCATGGTTTTTATTGATAGCCGTAGCCTTGAGAGCCAATCCAAATGCGCCTGCCACACCCAGGGCAGGTGCCCCTCTGATTGCCATATTGCGAATCGCTTCGATAAGTTCCTCCGCAGTAAAGCACTCCAAATACGCTAACCGGCCGGGTAATGCACGTTGGTCAATCAGGACAATAGAATTATGATTGGTATTCCACTCGATGGTTCTCATAGTTCCACCAAAAAACGCCCTCAGTGGAGAGCGTTCCTTCCGACTAAGTTTAACATGCTTCCGTAAGAATGACAATATTTATGCTATGATTTCAGAATTCACTTCAACTTACTCAAAACACAGGGTAGGGACAGGTTTAGCGATATAAAGGTTATAACGATGAAGAGACTATTTTTAATCCTTTTGCTGACAAGCATTATCTTGAGCGCTTGTTCACGAAACTCTGAAGAAAATACATGGCTCGAAGAACTGGTGGGTACCAGTGCGCCTCCCACTTCCACGGTTACTCCCACGCCGCAGCCGAAAGCCCGTATCTCGCTGGGAGAGGAACACATTTTGGCTGGGGATTATGAGGCGGCATTGAATGAATTCTGGACAGCCCGCGCTCAATCCACCGACCCCGAGATCATTGCAGCTGCGCAACTTGGTGTTGGCCGTGTATTGTACATCCAGTCAAAGAACTCCTCAGCGGTCGAACAATTGAACTGGTTGATAACCAATGTACCAGAAGGTGAGATCAGAAATACAGGCTACTTTTACCTGGCAAAAGCATACGAAAAACTTGGCCAATACGGACCGGCAGCGGAAGCCTACAGCAACTACCTCCGGTTGGAACCCGGTCCACTGGACAGTGAGATCTATGAGATGCAGGGTGACGCTTATCGGTCTTTGGGTGATCACATCAATGCGCTAACCGCATACCGGGCAGCGAGAGAGAAGAGCGTCCCTGGTGACACAGATTTCCTTGATATTAAAATCGCGCAAGAACTTGCAATAACCGGCGATGATCCTGCTGCCATCAATGCCTATTTGCTGCTTTATGAATCCTCAACTAATGATGCCGTAAGAGCACAGATAAACTTACTGCTCGGTCAGATTTATTTACGAATAAACGAACCTGAACAAGCTTACGCAAGGTTCCAGACTTCAGTCGAAAACTTCCCCATCTACTTCGATACATATTCCGGCCTTGTCGCGCTGATAGAGGCAAACCAGCCTGTCAATGAACTGATGCGCGGGATTGTCGATTATTATGCCGGGAAGTATGGCCTGGCGATTGAGGCATTTGACCGTTTCACCTATAATAATCCAGATCATTCTGGAAATGTACATTATTACAAAGCTTTGAGTTTGTGGAATAATGGATATTACGAAGAAGAAATCGCTGAATGGGATAAGCTCATTCAAGATCATCCCCTGGACGAAAAATATGCCACCGCGTTCCTTGAGAAATCAACTACGCTTTATAACAGCCTTTATCGGTTTGAAGATGCTGCCAATACACTTTTATCATTCGTCGCGAAGGTTCCTGATTCTCCCAAGTCGCCTGATTTTCTCTACCGGGCGGCACGGATTTACGAATTGGGAGGATCCCTGAGTAAGGCTGCTGCGACCTGGGAACGAATTATCAATGAGTATCCAAGTGCTGAAGAGGCGTATTCCGGTCTGTTTCAGGCTGGGATTGTGTATTACCGACTCGGTTCATTTGAACAAGCCCAGGTTACCTTTCAAAGGATCATCGTCCTTGCGCTCTCCCCTGAGGAACAGGCCGCAGCGTATTTTTGGGTCGGAAAATGCCTGGCAGCAATGGGAAAAACTGAGGATAGCCAGGGATATTATCAGCAAGCGGCTGCTGCAGATCCCACTGGCTATTACAGCATCCGTGCTAATGAAAAACTAAACGGTCTAGATCCATTTCCACCGTCCACCAACACTGACCTGTCCATTGATCTCGCACTTGAAAAAGTAACCGCTGATGAGTGGATGATAACCACATTCAAACTTGATCCAGCAACCAACCTTTCCGATACCACCGAATTAAATGGTTTCTCAAGGTTTCAACGCGGCAAGGAGTTCACCCGCCTCGGTTTGCGGGATTCCGCACGAGGTGAATTTAATGCCCTGAGGGAAGAACTGGCAACCGATCCCTTAAATACTTATCGTCTGTTAAATTACCTCTTTGAACATGGGTATTACCAGGTCGCTGTATTATCCAGCCGGCAAGTAGTAGATCAGGCTGGATTAAGCCAGGCAGATACACTTACATTGGCTCCAATCTATTTCAATCACATTCGCTTTGGGATTTTCTTCCGTGAGATCATAGTATCCGCCGCCAATGAGAATGGTATGGATCCCCTTCTACTTTTCAGCGTCATCCGGCAGGAAAGTCTCTTTGAGCCTTCGATCGTTTCCAGTGCGGATGCGCGTGGATTGATGCAGATCCTTCCTGCAGTCGGAGAGGAAATTGCGGCAAACTTCACTTGGTCTGCCAACTTCGTAGTCAGCGATCTTGATCGTCCTGTCGTCAACGTCCGACTGGGCACCCATTTCCTTAAGAATTGGATCAAATACTTTGATGGTAGTATTCCTGCAGCACTCTCTGCATATAATGCCGGCATTGGCGCGACAATTCCATGGGACCAACTCGCAGGTGGAGACGTGGATGTATTTGTCGAGTTGGTCCGGTTTGAACAGACCAGGGAATACATTCGGCTTATCGCTGAGAATTACGCAATATATAAATCGATTTACACTCACCCATAAGCAATCTGAAGGATTATAAAAACTCCCTGATTTCTCAGGGAGTTTTTTATTTATGCTAACTACTACTTGCGATTCTTCAGTGCTGCTTGTGCTGCAGCGAGGCGTGCAACAGGAACGCGGAAAGGCGAGCAGGATACATAGTTATTTCCAATACGATGGCAAAATTCGATCGAAGCGGGATCACCGCCATGTTCTCCACAAATACCAACTTCGAGGTTGGTTCGTTCTGCGCGACCGTCATCAACTGCAAGTTTCATTAGGCGACCAATACCCTCCTGATCGAGTGTCTGGAATGGATTCTTGGGCAGGATGCCTTCTTCCACGTATTTAACCAGGAAATTGCGCTCAGCATCATCACGGCTGTAACCAAAGGTCATCTGGGTAAGATCATTCGTGCCAAAGGAGAAGAACTCCGCTACACTCGCGATCTCAGCTGCAGTAACACATGCCCGCGGAATCTCGATCATCGTGCCGAATTTATAGGGGAAAGTTACAGCCTTTTCCTTCATCACCTCAGCAGCGATGCGTTCCAGGCGAGGTTGGATCCACTTGAGTTCGTTAACATGACCAGTTAGTGGAATCATAATTTCAGGTTTTGCATGAACACCACGTTTGGAGCAGTCAGCAGCGGCTTCAAAAATAGCCCGAACCTGCATTTCCACGATTTGCGGCATGGCAATTGAAAGACGCACACCACGCAGCCCCATCATGGGATTAGATTCATGCATCGAATTTACAGCATCCAGGAGGACTTCTTTCTCCTTCAATCCCTTAGTCTCCCCTTTGACACGCATTGTAATGACCTCTTCCAGAAGGGTCTCTTGTGAAGGGAGGAATTCATGCAGTGGGGGATCAATTAGGCGGATGATAACAGGCAGACCGTCCATGGCTTCAAATAAGCCATCAAAGTCAGCTCGCTGGAAAGGTAAGAGTTCATCCAGGGCAACTTTACGGATTTCATCCGTCTTTGCCAGGATCATGCGCTGCACAATTGGGAGGCGGGCTGGTTCAAAGAACATATGCTCGGTACGGCATAAACCAATTCCTTTTGCACCAAAAGCTCGGGCGCGTTGGGCATCTTTGGGATAATCTGCGTTAGCCCAGACCTGTAAACCGGTGGTTGGCCAACCTTCTGGTGCCTTGCGGATACCCTTGGTCGCGCAGACTTCGTCTGCCCAATCAAGGAACTTCAATAAATCTTTCTGTTCCTCAAATTTCGGATTGGTTAATTCTAATTTTCCCAGGAAAACTTCTCCGGTTGTACCATCAAGGGAGATCCAATCACCTTCCTTAACAACAACATCATTTACTGCCATCTGGCGCTTGTCCATGTCGATGACAACTGTGGATGCTCCCACAATACAGGGGACGCCAAATTGGCGGGCAACCACTGCGGCATGCGATGTAGCTCCACCCTCACTGGTTAATATTCCCTGGGCAGCCAACATCCCGTGAACGTCATCCGGTTTGGTGAAAGGCCGCACCATGATGGTTTTTTGTTTATCTTCGTGGGCTTTCCGTTCGGTGGTATCGGCATCAAAATAGATTTGCCCAACAGCTGCACCTGGAGATGCGTTGACGCCGCTAGCCAGGAAAAATCCGTCTTTTTTGGCTTGATTCTTGGTTTCGATTGAGAATTGAGGATGAAGCATGGCGTCAACATCTGCAGTCGTTACGCGACCGATGCCCTCTTCTTTGGTGATCAACCCTTCATCAACCATATCCACAGCGATTTTCACCGCTGCACTGGCTGTGCGTTTGCCATTACGACATTGCAGCATCCAAAGTTTTTTGCGTTCAATTGTAAATTCAACATCCTGCATATCCCGGTAATGTTCTTCCAGGATCTTAACGATCTCAAGGAACCTTTTATTAGCTTCAGGCAGATCACGCCCAAGGGTTTGGATTTTTTCGGTATTGCGGATGCCGGCAACCACATCTTCACCCTGGGCATTAAGCAGGTAATCACCGTAAAGGACCTTCTCTCCATTGGAAGGATTACGTGTGAAGGCAACACCGGTCCCTGAATCATTTCCCATGTTTCCAAAGACCATTGTCACTATATTCACCGCGGTCCCCAGATCATCGGGGATGTTCGTTGCGCGGCGATAATCAACGGCACGTTTACCATTCCAGGATTTGAAGACTGCTTCTGTTGCCAGTTTTAGTTGATCCAGCGGATTCTGTGGAAAATCAGACCCGTGTTCTTTCTTGGTCACAGCCTTGAAGGTCTCCACAAGTTTCTTCAAATCTTCGGCAGATAATTCAGTATCGTTCTTCACACCCTTGGCGATTTTTGCAGTGTCGAGTGGCTGTTCGTAAGCCTCATCATCAATACCCAGAACGACGGAGCCAAACATTTGAATAAGCCTGCGGTAGGAGTCGTAAACAAAGCGCTCGTTGTTCGTTAGAGCAACCATTCCTTTGGCGGTTTCGTCGTTCAAGCCGATATTCAGTACGGTATCCATCATACCCGGCATCGAGAACTTGGCGCCGGAGCGGCAGGAAACAAGTAACGGATTTCTGGCATCTCCAAATTTCTTCCCGGATGCTTCTTCCGTTGCCTTTAAGGCACTCATCATCTGATCCCACAAACCAGCAGGGAATTTCCCATCAACCTGGTAGGCATTGCAGGCTTCAGTGGTTACTGTAAATCCCGGAGGAACTGGAAGCCCAATGCGAACCATTTCCGCAAGGTTAGCGCCTTTTCCACCCAGGAGGGAACGAACCTTATCCCAATCTCCACCTACGTACGCTTCAGCTGCTTTTATTTCGTTGAACAAGTAGACCCAAGTTTTTTGAACCATTTTTCCTCCGAAAAAGACTAAAACCCGCCTTGGCGGGAAATTTGCACCAAATATTGAATTCTACCATGATTTTTAATAGTAGGAAAAATACGCGCATCACCAATCAACAGGTATTTCAAAATCCTTTTGTTAACAAGTTGCAAGGTAAAAAATGGATCGAATGATTGATAATTGGGTCAACAAAGAATTATTGGAGTGTGAATGAAAATCCTTGTCATCGACGATGACCCAGCCATGACTGAACTTCTAAGTTTGGTTCTGGCTCCCACCAAAGCACAAATCTTTACCTCTAACTCCGGTGAAGAAGGATTAAAGTTGGTTAAAGAACAAGACCCAGATATTGTCCTCCTTGATTTGATGATGCCCAAAATGGACGGTTGGCAGGTTACGGAAAATATCCGCGATATCAGTTCTGTGCCCATTTTAATTCTTTCTGTTATGGATAATCCAGGATTGGTCGCGAAGGCATTGGACAAAGGTGCAGATGATTATCTCGTGAAACCCGTTCCCACTGGTATTTTGATCGCGCACATCAACAATCTTACTCGTCGAAGAATGTCGGCGACTAACGAAATTGTTCCCTTGAAAGTTACCATTTCTTCAAGTTTCTAGATCAAATATTACTGAAGCGCTTTAATTTGGGAAAGACGATTTTTTACCCAAATTAGAGCGTTTTTATATTCATTTACTTCTCCAGCAGCTTGTTCTTCTTTCAACTCTTCCAACAATTTGCCGATCAATGGACCTGCCTCCAGGTTAAATTTCTGTATCATTTCTGTTCCGTTAATTAAAGGTTGGGGTTTGCATATCTCCGGATGGAAAAACCAGAGATCCAACAATGTTGCAGCATTCGAAAGAACCGAAAGCCACTCGCGTTGGTCGAGTTCAGCTGCAGGTACTCGCGCTCGCCAAGCTATTCCCAAAAAGAGTAAATCAATACCATACTCACCTACCTGATTGAAGAAACGATAGGCTGTTCTGCCATCGATTCCCCCAACCTGATTAAGCAGCGCGTTGGTTGTATCCAAATACGTTGAGCAAGTCTGCAAGAATTTTTTCTCTTCATTTGAGAAAGAATTCAGTAAACTATGCTCACTCCCTGGGGTTTTCGAGGTGTTCCAATGAAGAACTGCAAACTTACCCAACTGCACACGAGAATGATTATTTGAATTCCTCGATGAAAACAACAAGTTAAGTGACGACTTGAATGGGGTAATTGCAGACAAAAAAGTTGCCGCAGCAAAGAAATCACGCTTAGGTTTGGTGCCTGACTGGAAGAGAGAACTGATCAATATCTCGTACATTCGTAAGAAATCAAGACTATCGTCTTGTCCAGTGATACTCAATTGTGGCAATATCCCGAATTCGACCATTAACCTTGAGGCGGTCGAGGAATTCTGGTTTTCCAATATTTTGAAAAACTCATCTCGTTTACGTTCGGTTGAAACCTGGTTCAATGATTTCACCGCATTTGATAATAACTTCCTTGTTTCTGGACCAATTTTCAATTTGAGATCAACAGCATAACGAACTGCACGAATTACTCTCACAGGGTCAGATTGAAAACTTAATTCCGAACAAGGACGAAGCCATCTTTCCTGTAAATCCCGCCCACCCTTTAATGGATCAATGATTTGTTCCTGATCCCGTAAATTAATGGCCATTGCATTGATCGTAAAATCGCGCTTTCCAAGGTCTTCCAGGAGATTCTCCTGCATTTTTGCAAAATCATAAAATGTTCTGGTCTTATCTTCAATATCGACGATCACCCTGCAAGTTTGCCTATTTTCATCCATCACGTAAAACGCGCCGCCTAATTGGTCGGCTAACCTCCGACCAATAATTCGAGGGTCAAAGTTACACACAAAATCAAAGTCCGGATTATTCCGACCCAGGATTAAGTCCCTGATTGCCCCCCCAACGAGGTAACAATCCTCACCCGTCCTCAATAAATTTTTTACAACCAGGATTTGCTTTTGTAGATCCAACATGGCTCTATTCAGGCGTGTACTTTTTCAAATCAACCACGCCTATAAATGGAAGGTTTCGATAATAATCATCCAGATCCAGCCCATACCCGAAAACAAACTTATTGGGGATGGAAAAGCCGATATATTTAATTGGTACTTCCACTTCACGTCGTTCTGATTTATCCAGGAGTGTACACACATTAATGCTGGCAGGACCTCTAGTGTTCAACAAATTCATCACAGCTTCTATTGTTCTGCCGCTGTCAATGATATCTTCAATCAGGAGCACATGTTTACCTGCAATATCAACACTCAGATCCAAAGTCAACCTTACCCGTCCGCTGGATTCACGACCCCCAACGCCATAAGATGACACGCTCATAAACTCTATGGCATGCGGGATGGTTATTTTCCGGATTAAGTCAGTCAGAAACAGGACACCGCCTCGAAGGATGCACACCAGTATAAGGTTCCCGTTCCCATCGTAATCCTGGCTGATCTGTTGACCAAGTTCACTAATCCGTTCCTGTAATGCTGCTTCTGAAATCAGAATCTCACTCAAATATTCATGGTAATCACGCATTTTTACTCCAGCCTTATTATTGATGGGGAACTTCGTGGTGTTTCCTGCAGCGGGCTTCGTACATTTCTGATGCTCCAACAATGATAATTGGATCATTAAAGCGGGCAGGTTTTCCATTCACGAGTCGTTGTGTGCGGCTCGCCGGTTCTCCACACACCATACAAATCGCCTGTAACTTGTCAACTTGTTCCGCACGTGCCATTAGTATTGGCATACAACCAAATGGTTCGCCTTTAAAATTTAGGTCCAGGCCTGCCACAATTACCCTGATCCCTTTCTCTGCTAATGAATCGACCAAAAGCACAATATCACTATCCAAAAATTGAGCTTCGTCAATCCCGATAACGGTTGTATCCTCATCCATTTTTTCCAGGATCTGCTTTGAATTGTGAACAGGGGTGGCATCAAATACTGAACCAGCGTGTGAAGCCAACTTCAATACTTCGTAGCGATCATCAATCGCTGGTTTGAATACTTGCACCTTTTGTTTTGCAATGGTTGCCCTCCGAAGGCGTCTTATCAATTCGTCCGTCTTCCCGCAAAACATTGATCCGCAGATGACTTCAACTGACCCTGTCTGATGTTTCATCTTGCACTCCCTGGAAGGTTTCCTTTCATTCTACCTTAACAAATTTAAAATAGCAG
>CAZSGL010000052.1:0-14031 GCA_964606265.1 uncultured Anaerolinea sp.
CGTCGCCTTCCACCGCCAGGTTGGGCTGCTTGATCTCGTGCACCAGGCGCACCTTCCTCTCATTCGCGTTCTGCTGGAAGGACGCCACCAGGTTCTTCACCAGCGGGTCAAACAGCACGCGTTCACTTTTGAGCTTCTTCATCCCGGCGGTAAAGGTATCCATATCGCCAAACTCATCGATCAGGTCTTTCATCCTCGTGGCGCTGCGCGTGATCACCTCAATATCCTGCTTTTGCTCGTCTGTGGCGATCTCATTAATGAAAGAAGTGTGCCCCATGATCAGCCCCAGCGGTGTTCGCAGCTCGTGAGACGCGATGGCAATGAAATCATTCTTCATGTGATCCAGCTCAATCATCTGCTGGATGGAGTTTTCGGTCTGTTGTATCAATCGGTGATTCTGTATGGCGCTGGCAGCTTGGGCAGCCAACACTTCCAGGCACTCGATATCCACGCTGGTATAGGCGGCATCCTTTATCTTGTTGAATGCCTCCAGCACACCCACCGTTTCCCCGCGGTACAAAATGGGTACAGCCAGCGCTGAGCGCGCCTTTTGGTCCTTCTCCCACAATGCTGCCTTGGGCTCCTCTTTCTTGTGCTGCTTGGAGTCATACAGCCCCAGCCTCCCGGAGGTCATCACCTCGCCGACCAGGCTTTCGTGCGGGTTGATCTGCGTTTTCTCAAGATCCTCCCGCAGGTGGAATGGCGCTGCGGTCACCCGCAGCGTTTTGGTTTCAACATCCTGCGTCAGGATGATCGACCATTCGCTTTGGGTTAATGCAGACGCAGTTTCAATGATCACTGCCAGCAGGGGTTCAAATTCAAGGCTGGCGCTGAAATTTTTGCACACTTCCAGCAAGCGTTGCTGGTTGTAAAAATTAGCGGAGGTAACCGGGGTTTTCATTTTTTTATCCTTGGGTTAGCCGCATTATAGCATGTGGTGTATTGAAAACACTTTACAAAAACCGAGGTTGCGTTTGCCCATTTCTGTGTTTTAATTAGCGCTAAATTTAGGCCCGAAAGTTGCAACCAATAATCACTATGAATACCTGCGTTTTCTGCCAGATCATCGATAAAAAGCTTCCTGCCGAAATCTGGTATGAAGACGACGACCTCTTCATTATTTCCACCATCCAACCCCTTGCCCCTGTTCACCTGCTGGTCATCCCTCGTCAGCACATCACCTCTCTTAACGAATCTTCGCCAGATGAAGCCAGCCTCTTGGGCAGACTGCTGCTCGGAGCGCGTAAAGCTGCTGAACTGGCGGGCGTCCCCGATGGTTACCGTACCGTCATCAACACCGGCGCTGCCGGCGGGCAGACGGTTTTCCACCTGCACGTTCACATGCTCGCCGGTGCGTCCATTGATCGTTCCCTGCTCACGAAGGGATTGCGATGAAATTTTCATCGATTCTGGTTGTGATGGTTGCTTTCCTCCTCGCCCTGGTGAGCGCTTGCTCGCCGGTTGTTCAAACCTCCCCCGCATCTCTCCCTTCTTCAACACCTGTCCCTTTCCAACCCACCGCTCAGGCAGCCACGCCGCAATTATCCCCAACCTCCACAGTTGAAACCCCGGTCGTGGTTCCAACTTTCCAGCTCAGCAGCGCCTGTGTACTCACTTCCGACCAGCGGAGCCGCCTTGAAACTGTTTCCCTCAAATTTTTAGCCGATTCAGAACTCGACGCCATTCAGGTCGCCCAGGATCTCGACTACATCGGCATCAATGGTCAACCCTCAACCATGTGCGGACCGCTCGCAGTCGCCATCCTCCAGGATGCAGGTCTGGTGGACCCATTTTATCCACGCAAGAACTTCTACCTCCTCAATCCCCGCCCGGGATTCGGTGATGCATTCGTTGAAAGCCTCTTCCCAACCAGCCGCTACCTCAAGATCGTGGAAGAACGCGTCATCAAGGAGGTGGATTATCAAGCCGAACCTCTCTGCCCCGGCGATTTCTTGTATCTCTTTGCCGGAGAAAGCGGCAGTTTCGAACATATGCTCGTTGTCACCCGTGTGGACGAATTTGGTCGCGCTTATACCGTCACCAATGTTGATTTTAGATTGGGATATCGAATTGAAGAGTTAATGCTTTATGACCCTGCCAAGCCTGGTGTCGGCATGTTTACTGATTGGACGAGCAGTCCGCATCCCCAGGTTGGTCGCACGGGCTACGGTGGTTTCTGGTTGTGGCGTCCGAAGGCGCCCATCCCGGATCCCTCCCCCGAAGCCGAAACTTTGGCGGCTTCCGTCGATCGCATCATCGACCAAACAGGCGGCATCTGGCACATTCAATTTAGCGAAGTCGGTGGAGGCTCCGTCTACTCCCGTCTCGCCGATACCCGCATCTATCCTGCGTCATTCAATAAATTGGCATTGGCAGCTTTATTCCTCAATAGCCTTGAAGCCCAGGGGGTTGAGGTCAGCGCAGATTATCTCAAGACCCAGGGGTTCGGGGGACGAAGTTTTGATCAACTCTTGCGCGCCTTATTGGTCAATTCCGATGTTGTTGCTTCGGAATTATTACGGGATTGGTTCCCCTCATCGATCAACCCGAATGATGCTATCCGCGATCTCGGTTATGTTAACACGCTCATTTCCCCGCCACAGACTACCGCATCAGAAATTACTCGCCTTTTGGAAGAACTCTATATGGGTGAGCTGTTGCAGCCTTCCTCCCGCCAATTTGTTCTGGATTTATTAAGCTCCTCCGAGGGAACGCCGCTGTATGTGCTCAAGGAAAGCCTTGATCCCGGGGACGATTTTTACACCAGGCACTCAACAATTAGTGAGGATCATCTCACCGTGGCAGATATTGCTATTTTCACCTACAAAGAGAAAACTTATTCTCTCGCCATCATTGCCTCTCCTGACTTTGAGAATAATAACAAAGCCACGTATGCCTCCCTCGAAAAGGGTGTCGAGCAGATTGCCGGCACGCTTATGGATTTTCTGAAAGATCAATGAGAATGAACTTGAAGAGAAAAGCATCGCTGAATGGAAGTCGAAATAATTTGAAAAAAATACTTTTCAAAGGCTTTTTCGCATCAATATTTACTCTTCTGATCTTGAGCAGTTGCGTGCAGCCTGCCCCTGGCAGCCGTCCATGGCAACTCAATTCCAACGCTGAAACCCCCGACACATTGTCCAATCCGGGAGAAGTCACCCTGCCCACGCTGCGCCCCCAGGATTACATCTTCCTCACCCCCACCCCCGATGCTCCAAAAATCCTCCCTACCCTGCGCGAGAACGAAGAGCTTTATGTCATTCAGCCGGGTGATTACCTTTCACTCATCGCCGGGCGCTACAACCTGGAAGTGAGCACCCTCATTAATGCCAACCCCAACGTTAACCCCAATTGGGTCGAGATCGGGCAAGTCATTACCATCCCCGCACCTTCTCCTTCAGCCGATCCCTCCAGCTTCAAGATCATCCCGGATTCCGAGCTTGTCTATGGTCCCATGAGTTCCACCCTGGATACAGAATCCTACGTCCAGCGGCAAAAAGGTTACCTCGCCAGTTACACCGAAAAAATTGACGACCGCACGCTGAGCGGCAGTGCCATTGTGCAGCGCATCGCCTATGAATATTCCGTCAACCCGCGCCTGCTGCTTGCCTTGCTGGAATGGCGCTCGGGTTGGGTTACCAACTCTTCCCCATCCCAATCCAGCCGTGAATACCCCATGGGGCTTAACGATGTCAACCGCAAAGGGCTTTACCGCCAACTGGCATGGTCCGCCAACCAGCTCAACCGCGGTTATTACGCCTGGAAGGACAACGCCATCAGTTATATCGTATGCAACGATGGCAGCCTGGTGATGCTTTCTCCCACTGTCAATCCGGGTACGGTTGGTGTGCAGGTCCTCCTCGCCGCCCTGCTGGATTTACAAGGCTGGCAGTACGCGGTATCTGAGAACGGGCTTTATTCGGTTTATTCCTCGCTCTTCGTCATTCCTTTCGACCTCGGCATTGAACCACTTCTCCCTGCCAACCTGGTCCAGCCTCAGCTTCTGCTCCCATTTGAAGAAGGCAGCACCTGGTCATTCACTGGCGGTCCGCACGCCGGCTGGGGTTCCGGTTCCCCCTGGGCAGCTGTTGATTTTGCCCCTCCCGGTACCGCCTTTGGCTGTTTCACCTCCGATACCTGGGTCACCGCTGCTGCCGATGGCTTAATCCTCCACGCCAAGGATGGCGAAGTGGTGCAGGACCTTGATGGCGACGGTCTTGAGCAAACTGGCTGGACCCTTGTCTACATGCATATTGAAACCCGTGATCGCGTCATTGCGGGTGCATATCTCAAAGCCGGCGATCCCATCGGGCACGCTTCCTGCGAAGGGGGTGTCTCCAACGGTACCCATGTACATTTCGCCCGCCGCTACAACGGCGAATGGATTCCCGCAGTCGGGAGCATTCCCATGGACTTGGGCGGCTGGCAGGTTACCAGTACTGGCGGTGAGTATGAAGGCACCCTGGTGCGTAATGACGCCACTGTCTATTCATGGGATGGAAGGACCGATGACAACCAGATCGGGCACTAAGCGCCTTCAGTTATTCCTTGCGCTCGGGATGCTCATTGGCGCGTCCCTGGCGTGTTCACAGGGCTATATTAGCCCTGTGGAACTCACCGCCACGGCTCTGATGTTCACCCCCAGTGCCACGGCTGCCGTACCCACTCCCTCCCCCATTATTATCACTGAAACCGCCGTCGGTCCCACCTCGCTGCCCACCTTCACCGATGAACCACCGGTCACCACGCCGCGCCCAACGGTCACCACTGACCCGCAGGCAACTCCCAAGCCGGATATCCTCTATTACACGCAGGCTGGCGATACTCTTGCTTCGATTACCGGGCGCTTTGGGGTTAGTGTCAACCAGATTACTTTCAGCGAGCCTGTTCCTCAAACCGGTTTGATCAGTCCCAACATCCTCCTCGTCATCCCCGATGTGCTCACCGATGTGTTTACCTCCGATTCCTTCATGCCGGATAGTGAAGTGGTATTCTCCCCTTCCGCTGCCAATTTCGATTACGAAACCTACATCAATAATGCCGGCGGCTATTTGAGCACCTATGTGGAAGAGATGTGGAACGGACCTTTCACTGGTGTAGAGATTATCCGCCGTGTGGCGTTGGAAAATTCGATCAACCCTTACTTGCTGATTGCGCTGTTGGAATACAAGAGTCACTGGGTATTTGGAGCACCTACCAACCTGGCTGAACGCGAATATCCCATGGGCATGGTGCGCCTCGAGGAACGTTATCTATATGACCAGTTATCCTGGGCGGTGCGTCAGTTGAACCTCGGTTATTACGGCTGGCGCGCGGGTATCCTTACAGAATTGAAATTCAAGGACGGCTCAATTAAACGTATTGATCCACAGTTAAATGCCGGTAGTGCCGCTCTCCAATACCTTTTTGCCCAATGGTATGACCCCCTCGAATGGGCTGGTGCATTGGATGGTCCTGGCAGCATGCCCGCATTGATGGCAGAGATGTTCGGTAACTTCTACATCCGCGCCCAATCAGTAGAGCCGCTTTATCCGCCTGACCTCGTGCAGCCGGATCTACTCTTGCCTTTCATGGTCGGTCGCCGTTGGGCGTTCACGGGTGGTCCGCACTCCGCCTGGGGACCTGATGGTGCGCTGGCAGCCCTCGATTTTGCGCCTCCATCCTCCAAATCTGGTTGTGTCCTCTCCAATGAGTGGGTGGTTGCCATGGCACCTGGTGTGGTTGTGCGTTCAGAGAATGGGCTTGTCATCCTGGACTTAGACGGGGACGGCATCGAACAAACCGGTTGGAATATCATGTATCTCCACATTGAAGGCCGCGCTCGTGTCCCGGTTGGCACAAGGGTCGAAACAGGTGATAAAATTGGTCATCCATCTTGCGAAGGCGGCACATCCACAGGAACACATACACATGTCGTGCGCAAATTTAACGGTGAATGGATTTTGGCAGGCGGTCCGCTCCCCTTCACTCTGAGTGGTTGGGTTGCCGCCAACGGGTCAGAACCGTACAAGGGCACCCTTACAAATGGTTCCGACGTGGTTACAACAACATATGACAGTGTCATCGTACGAGCCAACTAAAAATGAGTGCCACCAGGGAAAATTCTCTTCACCTACCCGCAATCAAAAATCTATTTGGATTTCACTTGCACTGGTTCTAGCCATACTCGCTTCCTGCACACCTGTTCAACCTACACTCCCTGTCGTCATCAATACTCCGGAGCCAACCGTCACTCCCGAGCCGGTAATCACACGCACCCCCATTCCTGCCCGCCCGGTGTACGCCCCGGCAACCATTGTGGAGTACATTGCCCAGCCTGGAGACTCATTGATTGCGCTGGCGCATCACTTTAATACCACCCCTGCTGAGATCCTCGAGGTCAATCCCCTTATTAATAAAAACATCACCACATTAGCAGCCGGATTGGAAATGAAGATTCCGATTTATTACGAAGCCTTGTGGGGAAGTCAATTCCAGATCATTCCCGATTCGCTTTTCCCTAATGGACCTGCCCAGGTTGATTTCAACACCGCTGAATTTGTCGATGCGCAGCCCGGTTGGTTAAAGAGCTATTCCACCATTGCGGGCAACAAGGTGCGCCGGGGTGGTGACCTGATCGACTATGTAGCGCTCACCAATTCTGTCAGCCCGCGCGTGCTGCTTGCCATCGCGGAATACCAGACCGGTGCATTAACCCAACCCATGCTCGATCCCGAACGGGACATGGTTCCGCAGGATTACGAGGGGCAATACTCCCGGGGGTTTTACCTGCAATTGATCTGGGTTGCCAACACCCTCAGCAACGGTTATTATGGCTGGCGTAATGGTCGCCTGGATGGCATTATTTTCGCAGATGGCAAATTGGAAGTTCCTGACCCTTGGCAAAATGCCGCCAGTGTTGCCTTGCAGCACTATTATGCGCAGCTTTACTCCGGAGAGGAGTACAAGCGCGCCATTTTTGATGAAGGGTTCTATGCCACCTATACCAGGTTATTCGGTGATCCGTGGGCAAATTTCCAGTCTCACATACCGGGCAACCTGCAGCAGCCTGACCTGGTGCTCCCCTTTGCAGCCGGCAAGCGATGGGCTTACACCGGTGGACCGCATGCTGCCTGGGGAAGCGGGGAACCCCTGGCCGCCATTGATTTCGCTCCGGGCGCAATCGCCAGTGGGTGTGTCGCGTCTCTCGAATTCGTGGTAGCCGTGGCTGAAGGACAGATTGTCCGCAGTGAATACTCCCTCGCGGTCCTCGACCTCGATAAAGACGGCGATGAGCGCACCGGGTGGGTCATCTTTTATTTGCACCTGGGTTTAAAAAACAGGGTCAATCCGGGCGTGCTCGTGAAAACCGGCGATCCCATCGGGAATCCATCCTGCGAAGGCGGATCTGCCACCGGAACCCATGTTCATATCGCCCGCAAATACAACGGTGAATGGGTTGATGCCGACAGCGCCGTGCCATTCAACCTGGAAGGCTGGATCGTCCGCAACGGGTCCGCTCCCTACCAGGGAACCCTGGAACGTTACGGCAAGGTCGTCACCGCCAGCGACAAAGGGTTAACTCATTCTGTGATCACTGCAGGAATCAAGTAATATTTAAGGAAAAGGAATTCAACTATGGGTCGCATCATTATTCCAATAATGCTCATTCTCAGCCTTGTGGGCTGCACCAGTTCATCAACTTTATCTCCCCAAGTAGATGAAACGCTCCTGCCGTCCATAGCTCCCTCATTATCGGTTTCAACTCAAAATGTTGCTCCCACTATCTCCCCGGCAATTGAAACCCAACCGCTGGACGCTGGAGACCTTACCCCCACAATTGCCCTGGAAGAATGGCAAACGCTGCCGGTCATTCCTTCCGTTTCACCTGAGATGATCGATGTTTACCTGCGTGGTCAGGAACGCGGACGTGACCCGCACAGCTTTTCAAAGATCGGTGACTGCCAGAACATCACTACATACTACCTCGCCATGTTCGACAGTGGTAGTTACGACCTGGGAGATCAATACGCCTACTTACAGCCGACCATCGATTATTTTGAGAACTCCTGGTGGCGTGAGAGCCTGGCAGTTAAAGGCGGTATGAACGTCGCCGCTGTGCAGAACGTCATGTGGGCGAATGCTGAAAAATGTAAAAAAGGGGAGACTCCCCTTGCCTGCGAGATTCGCGTTCACAACCCAGCCTTTGCCATCATCAGCCTCGAAGAATCCTGGACGGGTAGCATCGAGCGTTACGACTACTATATGCGGCAGATCGTGGATTATGTCTTGTCACAGGATGTTATCCCCATTCTGGCCACCCGCGCGGAGACACTCACCCAGGAGCGCAGGATTAACCCCACTGTCGCCCGCATCGCTTTGGATTACAACATCCCCTTGTGGAATTTCGGGGCAGCCGCCGCAGCCCTGCCGGATAATGGTATCCGCCCGGATGGCTTCCACCTCACCGAAGGACGTTCGTACTTTAACGATCCCGAGTTGTTGAATACCGGGTGGGCGCAGCGTAACCTCACCGCCCTCCAGGCTATTGATTCCGTCTATCACGGTGTGCTTGGTCGCCCCTGATACCGTTGGTCATTAAATGATATAAAAAAGGAACTGCGCTGCAGTTCCTTTTAATTCCATTAGGGAATGAGCTTAACCTTCCTTGACGGTTACCTTTGTGTGGATCGGAACGGATTTGCTCAGCATGGCGCTGGCCGAACAATACTTTGTTTCGCTCAATTCCACCGCGCGTTTCACTGCCTCCTCATCCACATCCTGCCCGGTTACCACGAATTCGATCGTGATGTCAGTAAATACCTTGGGATGTTCCGAAGACCGCTCAGCGTGCAGAAGGATCTCAAAACTGGTCACTTCCTGGCGTTTCTTTTTCAGGATGGAGATTACATCCATTCCTGTACATCCCCCCAGACCAATCAGAACCAATTCCATCGGGCTCGGTCCGCTGTCTGCCCCGCCATTCTTCAAAGTCGTATCTAACGGAATCGTGAACCCCGAACCGCTTAAGCCGGTAAAACTCATCCCGGATTTCCAAACAATTTTCCCATCCATCTCCCACTCCTTTTGAATCTGGTAACTCAACTTAACGGCCAGGTCGGCATCACATCCAGGTCGAGTGCGTCCACACGGTTGTTGATAAATCGGTAATATCCCGCGGAAGCGATCATGGCAGCGTTATCCGTGCATAAGGCTAGCGGAGGAATGTGAATCTTGAATTCTTCCTGTCCCAAAAAGGTTTCGCGTAATACTTTATTCGCTGAAACTCCACCAGCCACAACGATCTCCTTCACCCCAAATTGCCGTGCAGCCTTGATTGTCTTGGTAAAGAGGGTATCCACCGCGGCTGCCTGGAAACTGGCTGCCAGGTCGTTGGCCGGCAGTGTCCTGTTTTCTTCCTCAAGTTTTCGCACCACACGCAGTACGGCTGTTTTCAGACCGCTGAAAGAAAAATTCCAGGTTCCTTCCAGGCGTGCGCGCGGGAATGTAAACGCTTGCGCATCGCCTTTCGTGGCTGCCTTCTGCACAGAGGGTCCGCCCGGATAGGGCAATCCGATCAGTCTGGCTACCTTGTCAAAAGCTTCACCCGCGGCATCATCCAGTGTGGCACCGAGCCGCTGATAATCCAGGTGTCCACTGACGAGATTCAGTTCAGTGTGCCCGCCTGATACCAGCAGCACCAGGAGCGGGAATTGTGGTTCAGCGGGAGGATGGGCGCTGTCATGCGGGTAGAGCCACGAGGAATAGATGTGCCCTTCCAGGTGGTTCACCCCAATTAAGGGTAGGTTGCGCCCAAGCGCGATGCCCTTGGCGGCATTCATCCCCACCACCAGGGAACCTGCCAATCCCGGTCCGCGCGTCACAGCCACCGCGTCCAGGTCGGCAAATCCAATATGCGCTTGTTGCAGCGCTTCATCGATCACCGCGTAAATGGTGCGGATGTGCTGCCGTGATGCCACTTCCGGGAAAACGCCCCCGTATTTCTTATGCAGTTCGATCTGGGTAGCCACCACGCTGGAAAGCAGGTCGCGTCCATTTTCAACTACGGCTGCAGCAGTTTCGTCGCAGGAGCTTTCAATCCCCAGTATACGTATTATCTTTTCCACAATTTATTCCCTGATCCTTGACTTGATGATATCAGAATTTCAACCTTTATTTCAGGGGCAGTACCAAATCCTTTGAGAAATCTGCCAGTATCTCAATTTTTCCATCCTCGGTTGCGAGCAGTGAATCCTCAATGCGCACGCCCATGCCTTTTTCAGGATAGTACAATCCGGGTTCGAGTGTGAACACCGAGTTGGGTGCAAGGATGTCACTTGGAGACGGATTGATCATGGTGCACCAGGGTTTTTCGTGCACCTGCAGCCCAATCCCATGCCCCAGGCTGTGCACGTATCCCTCCTCAATCCCCGCAGCAGACATGATCGTCGGGTGCCCCATGGCTTCAAAGATTTCACACGTGCGTTTCTGGTAATTCACAAAAGGTGCGTTCAATTTCAGTTCAGCGGTAATGGTGTCGTAAACCGATTTCACGTCCTCATACAGTTTGGCGACCGGATCCGGGGCGTATCCCAGGCACCAGGTGC
Organism: uncultured Anaerolinea sp.; assembly: GCA_964606265.1. Taxonomy (GTDB): domain Bacteria; phylum Chloroflexota; class Anaerolineae; order Anaerolineales; family Anaerolineaceae; genus UBA6107. The sequence goes on from CAZSGL010000052.1 coordinate 10,587, forward strand.
GCGTGAAGTCGTAAAAGTATCCCCCGCCAGCCTCGCACGGGAAAATATCATAAACGATGGTTTGACCCAGCCGCATCGCGTCACTAGCGGTCCCGGTGGAGTGAGGCACACCTGCGTCGCGACCAATGGCAAAAATCGTCCCTTCCGGGTTCTCCACGCCGTGCTCCGCCAACCACAGGTTGATCTTGCGCTTTACCTCGCCGATGGTGATCGGGCTGCCGTCTTTGTGCACCAGCAGCCCCTTTTTGGTTTTTTGACTGGTGAGGAAATCTGCGGTTTTTCCCACCACATCCACTGTTACCTTCCCCATCTGGCGGATTCGTTCTATTTCAGATGGTTCTTTGGTCATTCTCGCATTTAATAGGATCTCATCCTTGAAGAAACCCTCAAAAATGAGTTTGGGCATCAATTGCTGCACCCTTGAAAAGAGGCTGTAAAAAGACCCTGCATCATTCTCTCCGTACAAACCAACCCTGCCCGTAGTGATGCGCAGTTCATTAAGCATTTTCTGCATTCGGATAGCCAGGGCTTCGGCATAATTACCGGAAGCTTCTTTTAACAGGTCTTCCAGGGGATACTTGGAATAGCTGATCGTTCTTAACCCGGTGCGGGCAGCCTCGTCCCGTTCCATGGAGTTATGAAACAATACCGCGTCCTGTCCGCGTTTTTTGATCAGGATGGCGTCGTTTATATGCCCGCCTCCTGTAAGGTAAACCATCGCGGGGTTGTGCTGGGCGTTTCCTGTCACTAGCAGAACATCGACATTGTGTTCCTTCATTAACTCGTCAAGATCAGCTTTCATGTATGGCTCCCTGGAGTAATTTTCTTTAAACTATCGAGGAGAATCTCCTCTTCGTTTTCCATAACTGTGCGTGGATCAAATAGCACTTTATTATTGCTTATCCGTGCGATGATCGGCGGTGAATTCTGTCGCAGCTTTTTGAGAAAGGCGTTCACCTGTCTAACCTCAACAGCCAGCACAAAAGTCGGCAGCGTCTCTCCCGGCAGGCTTCCTCCGCCAATAGTCGAGAATTCCGCCATCACCTCGCCAAAACCCAGTTTCTCGCGCCAGCCTGTCGTGCGCGTTTTCGCTTCCTCAAGAGGCATCGCCATCATTTTCCACACCGGGATGGACGTCAGCACTTCACCCTTGAGATAGTGCAGCAGGGTGGCATCCAAACCTGCCAGGCACAATTTATCCGCGCGCACCGCCCTTGCAAACGGGTGTTTCTTTATTCGGCTGATAAATTCACTTTTCCCCGCGATGATTCCTGCCTGGGGTCCTCCCAGCAGTTTATCGCCGGAAAAGCACACCAGGTCAGCGCCGGCGTTGATTGATTCCTGTACCATCGGCTCGTGTGCGACCCCGAATTGCACAGTATCCAGCAGCGCCCCGGACCCGATATCATCAATAAAGATAGCATTATAACGATGGGTTAATGCAACCAGTTCTGCTAGTTCAGGCTGCTCGGTAAAACCAACAATTTTAAAATTCGAAGCGTGCGCCCGCATCACAAAACCCGCCCCGCTTTCCAGCGCTTCCTGGTAATCCTGCAGGCGGATGCGGTTGGTGGTGCCGATTTCCAAAAGTTTCGCACCAGACGCCTTCATCACATCCGGCACCCTGAATCCCCCCCCAATTTCAACCAGTTGCCCGCGTGAAATGATCACCTGTTTCCGGCTTGCCAGCGCTGTCAGCACCAACAGTACGGCGGCGGCGTTGTTGTTAACCACCAGGGCATCTTCTGCCCCAGTGATTTCCCGCAGGTGTTCGCGTGTATGCGTTGACCGTGACCCTCTGTTTCCTGTTTCAAGATCATATTCCAGTGTGGAGTAGGATTGGCTCACCTTTCGCACACTCTCCTGCGCTTCACGAGAGAGGACTGCCCTGCCCAGATTCGTATGCAAAATAACACCCGAAGCGTTGATTACCGCTTCAAGGGTCATCCTTGTTTCATCCCTCAGTTTTTGACGAACATCATTGAGAAAATTTGCTTCCGAAAACTTTTTCCCCTTTTCCTTCAACTCAACCCTGAAAACTTCCAGCGCAGCACGCACCGTGGTCAAAACAAGGGGGTCTCCAAACTCATTTCTTAGTTGCTTAAACTCAACAAGTTGAAGGAGGGCATCTACTGAAGGGATTTGCCGCGGATCATTCATTCTCGGCAGCGGGTGGGTTCCATTGGCTTTTTTCACGCAGCCGCAGAAGCAGTTCGATGGCTGCCAGGCATGCCCCGATCAGGATGGCTAGCGCAAAATTGAGCACCTTTCCCAGTTGCAGCCATAACAAGGTGTCAACAAAAGCACCTATCAGCAGCGCCTCGCGGATCATCACCATGGATGTTGCCACCGGCTTGCCTGGAAAACGTTTGTGCAGGTAATGGATAATGGGTAATGCCATCCCGCTGAATGCCAGGGTCACAAAAAAGTACAGCAGCCAGCGCGGACCAAGTGTCGGTACCGTCAGGATGAATAACAGGATCAAACCCAACCAACCGATGGCGGCAAGAATAATTGCGGTGGTTAACACTGCCGAAAAAGAGGGTAACTGTCTGCGTAACTCTGCTGGCGTTTGCTCCAATTTATCCTCCCCTATTGTTCCAGGTCTTCAGTCACATAATCGATGGTCAGGATTTTCCAATCATCACCTTCTTTAGAGAGCACAAATGTGCCGGTAATGCGAATATCGCGGAAATCTGAATCGTCAGTTTTTTTCATCGTGGCGGTAAACGGTGCGTAGGCATAACCGTTTTCGATCCTCTCGAGTTCCAGTTTCTCAATGTCATACTCAATATCGTATAACGAGAATTGCAGATCGAGAACATTTTTAAGATCCAGTGTCCGCACGTTCTGGTGATACAGCAGGAAAAGGTTTCCGGAGTCTTCAGCAGTTGTATACTTGGCAAAATTGCGCACAGTTGCCAGAACCTCGCGTTGCTCGGCATTCCCGCAAGCGGTTAATAATAGGGAGAGGCACAGCGTCAAAATGACTATCGTGACGGATCGTTTTTGCAAGGCTTTCCTCCAGGGTTCAGCGCATGATGTTATCATTTGATTATATCAAACTCACTGGCGGCGGATGTAATTCAGACCTTTTTTGTGATAAAATGTTGAAACTTGGGGTTGTGATTAACCCTGCTCATTGAGAGAGGTGGAGGGACCGGCCCGGTGAAACCTCGGCAACCGATTTTATTCAAGGTGCCAATTCCGTCAGAAAGGGTGCAAGATCAAGCACACCCCGCTTTCTGAAAAATGAGAGGATTTGCCCTTATTATTACCTCTCATCATAAGAGAGGTTTTTTTTATCAATCTTGCAGGAACAGGACTGGAGCAGTCAATGGAAAGACATTACACAAACCGTACCTATCTGGATGCCCTCGCGAACAAGATCATCATCTTTGATGGTGCTATGGGCACCAGCCTGCAAAAACAAAATCTCACCGCG
>CAZSGL010000053.1:0-14030 GCA_964606265.1 uncultured Anaerolinea sp.
TCCTTTATCCTGAAGATGCGTGCTTCTGCCGGTCCATCAGACCTCGAAGCATAAATGAAAGTCTCCGCCTCAGCTATGGTCACATCCGCCTTGCAGTTTTCGTCGCGTAGTACCTTGGCAAATTCGATCGCACCGCAGGTTCTCCCCGGGTGTAACACTACAACCTGTCCGCTTTTCAGGTGAGGTGCGCAAGCTTTGGCAATATCACTGTGAGCAGAAGAAGGCAGTACCACCATGATCATCTGCGCTTTATTAATTGCGTCACCGATGGACGAAGTCACTTTCTCCAACTTGCCAAGTCCATGCGGACCGTCCTCGTTACTTTCCAGTCGAATTCCCCTTAATTGCTTGATGGCTTGTACGCGTTCAGGGGTTCGGTTATAAAGTGTCGTCGGGAATCCCATCAACGCCAGGTGTGCAGCCATGGCTTTACCCCCGTGTCCAGCCCCAATGACGGTCATCTTCAATTTCTTAGCCATAATTCTCCTTTCACTTTTCCCCTAATTTTGCCAGGCGGTCTTTTTCAGTCAATCCTTTGCCATTTTCATCTACGGCAACACTCGCGCCATTTTTGATGGTCGTTAATCCAGTACCGCGCGCAAACGGATTGTTGCGTAATTGCGGCGCATCCATGATCCCGCTGGTGACCGACTGCGCGAGCACCGCTGCATCCGCCAAAGGATCCTCGGATTTAGCCGCCCCAAGTGCCTTTATGACTTGGAGTGTGTACGCTGCTTCCTTGACCAATTCGTCTTTACGCGCAACCACCTTCTCGTCTCTAGTCATATCTGGTGCACCGCGGACGGCGTTTTCAATGGAGCGGTGCGCCATTTTACACGCTTCAATAATATCCGCGGCGCTTGCGGCGTGGTCAGCTTCGGTATGACCGACAATATGGATGATATGTGGTTTGATCGCCATCTGCAGGTAAATGCTTGCAGCAAGGTGTGCTCTGGCTGCGGGCAGGTCAAGCGGGTAGCTCAATAATCCTGTTCGCGTTTGCCGCCAGATATGAAAATCCGCACTCCCCAGGGGTTGAATGATTTCCAGCACCGCCATCATCTTTGCCAGATCCATCGCGTCGGTTAATCCCGGGGGACTGTTAAACATCAACTGGGCAATGTAATCCTTAACCCCGTAGGCTTTGGCGTTATAGGCTGCCAGGTATGCGGAAACCACAAACACCACATCAGATGAGTCCCGCATCCCCCAGTGGTGAGGTTCATTCAGCTCAACCGGGATACCCGCTGAACCATACCATTGCATTACTTTCTGGTGTTCACGGATAGAACCTTCTAGATCCCATGGACCGCGCCCGTCCATCAGGTTAAACCAGAACAGCGGAATGGCGCACCAGGCGATATTGATCGTTTCCTTGTACATCTCCGCCAGGCGGATAAAGTCATCTGTGCCTGAGTATGTGCGTAATAACGGGTAATTTCCTCGTCGGCTGGCGGCATATAACGCCCGGTAATCTTCCGCTGTTCGCACCGGCACGCCGCCTGCGCCGCGCTGCCTTGGATCCTGCCGTTCAGGGTGGAAAAAATTTGCCTGTGCGTCCTGGTCGATCCCCAGTGAAACAACATCCAGCAATCCTGATTCGGCGATTGCCTCGATCCCTTTCCTGGTTTCTTCCAGGTGGGGCAATCCAAAATGATGGCGCAGGAGCGGGTAAGGTGCTTTCCATTTTATTCTTTCAACGGTACTTTGCGGAAAATCCTGCTCCCCGGGTTTCCCGGCGGATTCTCCTTTGAGGTAAGCCATCACCTGGTCGGCCGGCTCTCCCCCTTCAAAGGTGTGTTCAAAAAATCCCATCTCTTTGGCTTTCACAACCAGTGGCGGTGTCCCTGCAAAGGCAAATCGCACACCCTTATTGCGCAACTCATCCGCGGATTCTGCAAATTCACCTAAAAGGCGCTCGCCTGTTTCGGGGGTTAACCTGTATGAGACGCCTACAAGCATGGCATCTTCACTTTTTGCGGTGGCAATCACTGTCTCAATTGGAACTGCCGGACCAAGGAAGACCGTCTTCCATCCCGCCAACTCCGCCAGGCGCAGAAAGTTCATCACCCCGGCTACATGAACGCACTCCCCCAATGCTGCTGCCACGATCGTCTTTTTCATCATTTCCTCCTATAAAAAGAGCGGTCTTGCGGCCGCTCTTTCTCATTTTTAGAATGATGACAATGATTAGGTTGACTGGGTCATCGTATTTGAATTACCATGAGAGAGTGAGCGGTTTGAGCACAAAGCGATTTGTACAAAAATTGTTTTGTGTCAGTGTTCCGATGTATAACCAAATTCCCAAATGGAGGATCCGGGATCCAGGTCATACGTCTACCGGTAAATACTTGCACTTTCGATTTGCACATACTTGTCATTGCAAATCATTGTAAACCATTTTTAACCCCTTTTTTACTAAGCCGGTTGTTCGTCCAAGTGTTTTTACTGGAAAAAACTTCTTTCTCGTTGTATACTCATTAATACTAAATAATTTTCTGAAAGAGGCGCCCATGAAAGCCATTGTCACCCAACAACATCTGGCTCACGGTCTTAGCATCGTCAGCCGTGCCGTTTCTCCCCGCAGCACCTTGCCGGTACTTGCCAATGTGCTCGTCGCCACTGATGAAGGGCGCTTGCGCCTATCTGCCACCAATCTCGAGCTGGGCATCACCTGTTGGATTCCGGCACAGATCCAGGAAGAGGGCTCAGTCACCGTTCCAGCCCGTACCCTGGTGGATCTGGTGAGCACCTTCCCCCCGGATAACGTCAACCTCTCCCTCGATGTTCGCACACAAACCATAAACCTCGTATGCAACAGTTCTGTACATGATATTAAAGGTATCGACGCTCAGGACTTCCCCCCCATGCCGGTTCCCGACCTGACGGATGGTGTGGAACTGAACCTTGCAGACTTCAAGGAAATGATCCAGCAGGTGGCATTTGCTGCCTCAGTGGACGAAGCCCGTCCGGTGCTGCAGGGCGTAAAGATGGAAGTCACTGAAGACCTGATCACATTAGCCGCCACTGACGGGTTCCGCATTTCTGTCCGCAAACAACCGCTTGCCAACCCGATCAAGCAGAATTTCTCCATCATCATCCCCGCCCGCGCCATGAGCGAACTTGCCCGTGTCTCTGGCGATTCTGACAAGAGCGTCACCATGGTCGTTCCGCAGGGTCGCGGTCAGGTCATCTTCCATCTCAAGGACACAGAACTGGTTTCGCAGCTCATCGATGGCAATTTTCCTGACTTCCGCGCCATTGTTCCAAAAAGCTTTAAAACCAGCACCGTTCTTTCCACTCCAGCATTTCTCAAAGCCTGCAAACAGGCAGAGATCATCGCCCGCGAAGGCAATAATGTCATTCGTCTCGATATCATCCCTGAGGAATCCGGTCCCGGACGGGTGGAGATCAGCGCCCAAACCGAGGAAACCGGTAAAAGCGATATCAAGGTCGAGGCAACCATCGAAGGCAATGGCTTGTTGGTCGCCTTTAACGTCAAGTTCCTGCGCGAGGTTCTGGACGTGGTGCGCGCGCCTAATGTTGCCCTCGAAACCAACGCCAATAACACCCCGGGAATCCTCCATCCGGTGGGAGACGAGAACTTCGTGCATGTCATCATGCCCATGCACCTCGGCTGACCCTGTCCCAAATCAACCTCCTCCCCTCTCCATTCGAGAGGGGATATTTTATCCGCAGGATGATATCATTGGGTTACAAGACAAGGGTTAATTATTTCTAGAAATAATTAACTGGAGCAGGAAAATGGACTTTTTACCCAATTCCTCTGAACGTTTATTGAGCCTCACCCTGGCTCTGGGTCAATACCCGATCCTGGCACCGCGCATCCGCGCGCGTATGCGTCTCGAGCTCTTTACCCGCGGCATTATTGATCAGAAGGATTTTGAAACGCAGGTGCGTCAGGAGGCTGTTCAAACGCAAAAACTGGAAGGCATCCACGATCCGTTTAACGAGGAGCCCTCCGAGTTGTGGGAAAAACGCAAAGCGATCCTGCGTGAGCAGATGACCGACTTGGTCTTCAACCGCCATCTCCCCTTTGAATTACTCGAAACCATCATAAGCGAAGTTCTCAAAGAGCGCGGCGTTATATCTGAAGAAATGCGCCTCGCCATAAACCCTGAGATTGCCCCGCTTGATTTAGTGTTTGAACAAGCGCTCACAATCGAGAATATGCCCGAGGCAGCTCGAGGCGCACACATTGCCCGCCTTGAAGAAAGCAAAGTGGTCCTTATCCGCAGCCTGATCAGCGATCATCTGCGTTATGTGAATATTGCCAAGGAATGGTTGTCCATCGGTGATTTGGCTGACATTCGCCGCCGAAAAATTGGTGCCGGTCGCATCGGCGGGAAGGCTGCAGGAATCATCCTGGCGCAGCATGTCCTCAAAAACAACCCTGAATTGAGCGAGTCTTCCAGCATCACCATGCCAGAGTCGTTCTATATCGGCTCCGATGAAATGTACACCTTCCTCGCCATTAACAATCTCATCGTTTGGAATGATCAAAAATACAAAACCGAAGAGGAAATGCGCGCGGAGTACCCGCTCATCGAAAAAGATTTTCACAAAGGTAGTTTTCCGCCAGACATTTTGGATCGCCTCCAGACAATGTTGATCAAAGTGGGCAAACAACCGCTAATTGTGCGTTCATCCAGCCTCCTGGAAGACAATTTTGGCACTGCATTTGCCGGCAAATACGAGAGTATCTTTTGCCCCAACCAGGGATCCCTGGATGAGAACCTCGCCACCTTATCCCACGCCATTGCGCAAATCTACGCCTCCACCCTCAACCCCAACGCCCTGCTCTACCGCCGCAGTAAGGGATTGCTGGATTACGATGAGCGTATGGCCATACTGATCCAGTTCGTTGAGGGTGAACAATTCGGGGATTATCTCATGCCCCATGCCGCCGGTGTGGCTTTCAGTCGCAACCTCTACCGCTGGGCACCTCAGATCCGCGCCGAGGACGGATTCGTTCGTATGGTTTGGGGATTGGGCACACGTGCGGTTGATCGTGTCGGCAATGATTATCCGCGTCTCGTGGCATTAAGTCACCCCCTTCTGCGCCCCAGCAACGATGCATTCGCTGTCAGGCGTTATTCGCAGCAATTTGTGGATTTGCTCGATTTGCGGCTCAACACCTTCACAACTTTGCCCGTCCACGATGTTCTCGATGCCGATTACCCGCCTTTGCGTTTCATCGCCCAGATGGATGAGGACGGCTACTTTGAGACGATCCGCAGTGCGCTTGTTCCTGATATCAATAAACTTGTGCTGACATTTGACGAACTCCTGCGCCGCACTCCATTTGCTGAACGCATGAAGACAATTTTACGTTCCCTCGAAACCGCCTACCATTCACCTGTGGATGTTGAGTTCGCGCTCAAGGTGAACGAGCGTTCATCTGCACAACCAGCGCTTGAAATCGCGGTTTTACAATGCAGACCGCAAAGTCGGTTGGCGGAAACAGATGTCGATCAACTGCCGGCTGGTTTGAGCGCCAAAGAGATCCTGTTTTCGTCTGACTACATGGTTCCGCAGGGTATGATCTCCAGGGTGGACTACGTGGTATTTGTCAAACCCGACGAATATTTTTCGTTGGCATCGACTGCTGAACGAAGTCATCTGGCGCGCACGGTTGGAAAACTGAATAACGCCATGGAAAGGTTCAACTATATTGCCATCGGACCGGGTCGTTGGGGCTCCTCCAACCCAGATCTGGGCGTACCCATCGCTTATGGCGACATCTATCACGCCAAAGCCCTGGTCGAATTAACAGGTGAGAATTGCGGTCTCCCGCCGGAGCCTTCCCTGGGAACTCATTTCTTCCAGGATCTGTTGGAATCGCAAATTTACCCGCTGGCGCTTCAACTGGATGATCCAAAAACTATCTTCAACCGCGCCATGCTTGAGAAAGTGCCCAACCACCTCTTGGAGTTCTGTCCTGATTCTCTCCAGTTCGAGGATTGTCTCCACGTGGTGAAGATTTCGGATATACTCCCGGAGGGGTTCTTGCGGGTATTGATGCACGACGAAGTTGGTCGGGCGCTGGCATTTTTGGTTCGCGGATAAAATCAGGGCTTTCCTGGTCGGAAAGCCCTGTAGTGATTCAATTTATTCTTCTTTTTCAGCCTCTTCATCGGGTGCGTCATTCTCCTCGCCCTCTACTTCTTCTATTTCCACCTCATCATCCTCATCTAATTCGTCTTCGTCAACTTCTTCATCATCTTCGTCTTCATCGTCCTCGGCATCATCATAAAATTCTTCATCTGCCTCGATGGCGGTTTCTTCTTTCCACGAACTGTAGATGACAAACACATTGATCGCCAGGAAGATCGCCAGCACACCTTCGACCGCCCAGTAACCCCAGCCGATCTGTGTGAGGTAGACGGAAATTGCATTTACAAAAGTGTGATACAAAATGGCCAACACAAACCACAACCATTGACGGTCAACGATGGCTTTCCATACCATGATTGATAGCACAATTTGAATGGATAGTGCGATTACTCTCTCCACACCCGGGAGCAAGCCGAAATGCCAGGGAGTTGTCCAGAACTGTTGGATCTGAGCCAGCACATATTGAATTTCTTGTGTACTGGTGCCTTTGGCTACCTGTGCGCCTGCGTTATAGAACAAAACACTTGCCAGGGTAGTCCCGGTTCCCAAAATGCCCAACAGGATACTTTCGATCCCGCCGTGCCCAACGCCTAAACCAAGCGCCGACTTGAAGGGGCGCGCCTTCTTCTTAAGGAACATGAAGCCCACCAGGCGTGCTGTTTCTTCAAATACACCTGCCAGCAACCCCGCAGACAGACCGTAAAAAACCGGTAGCCACGCCGCAGAAGGTGTCGGCAAGGTGCCGTTCTGGAACAGTGCCGAGAGTCCGTAAGATGCCGGGATACGCAGAACCTGTGAGCCGATAAAAGTTAGCACACCCGTAAGTACCACCCACCAGGACACCTTTAGGTATCGGATGACAAAATATCCGAGCGCGATCGGCAGCCCGATCATCAAGAGCAGTGAAATTACATAAGTGGAAAGAAGCCCAAAGTTAATATCCATCATAATTCCTTGTTTTCCTGAAATGGCGGCGAACAGCACCAACCCTTATCGCCGCATCTAAATCACACTGAGTATATGCGTTTTTGGCGATAGTGCCAAGACGTTAATTGTGGAGGATTGGGAATTGTTTCACGTGAAACATTATCTCCCCGTCAGCTATTTGTTTCACGTGAAACATTTAAATTTCCTGTCGCCTGAACACCAGCCATGCGCCCGCCACACTGGCAATTACCAGTCCAAGGCTGACCCACAATCCAACCCAGCTTTCAGGGGCTTCGCCAATTCCCAGCAGGCTGGCGTTCACGATGAGTAAATCCGGGACGTAACGGTTCATTCCGGGGATGGCGCTGACGATGCCAAACCCGATTCCCGCTCCAAAAGAAAGCCCCGTGGCCATGTATTTCCTTTTGGTGAGTTGTTAGAAGAAATCAGTCAACGCAATATAAACTATTAGGTACAACAGGATCAACCCGTTCATTTGCAGGAATCCAACAATTGGGAGTTGACCAAACAACACGTAGGTATAGTAGTAGCATCCGATTCCTGCCAACGTGATCGCCAGCGTGAAGAGCAGGGTGTTTGCAGCGATCTTTGCCAGCAGAAAAGACAACCTCGGCATCGGTTTTGACAAAACCATCGCGGCCGTTCCCTTGTCCTTTTCATTTGCCACACTGCCCATCCCGAACAATAACGCCAGCAATACGCCAAACTGGGTGATATTCTTAATATATTGCGCCACTGCATCGTTGATGCTCGGTTTAGGGATCATCAACGCGAACTGTTCCCCGCCCGGCACAAGCGTCATGATCTCCGGTGTCAATTTTGCCATCAGTGGGGATGTCATTCCGAACAGTACCAGTACCACAAGCGCGATTAACAAGCGCTTTGTGCGTACAAGTTCCAGCCATTCTTTTTGGAAAGCGGCTATAAACTTCATCATGCCACCTCCTTTTGATTAACCAGTTTCATAAAAACATCCTCCAGTGAGGGTTTAACCTGTTCCAACCGCACAATCGATACGTTGTCCCTGGCTAATTGTGCCAAAATGGAACGCTGGGCAATATCGATATCCTCAACGGTCATGCGCAAGGTATATCCATCCACAACACCTTTATGCACCCCTTTCAGGTCAAATATGATCTGTTTCCAGTCATCAATGGATCTGCCATACCGCGGGTCGATTTCCAATTCGATCACGTTCGTGGCATAGTGCTCCATGAGTGCTTCTTTGTGATCCTGCACCAGGCGCTTGCCCCGGTTGATGATGGCAACAGAATCACACACACGTTCCACGTCTGCCAGGATGTGCGAGGACATCACCACGGTGGATTCTTTTGCCAGCGACTCGATCAGTTCAAGGATGTCTTTACGTCCTGCGGGATCCAGTGCGCTCACTGGCTCATCCAACAGCAGGATCTCCGGTTCGTTTACCAGCGCTTGGGCTATACCCAGCCGCTGCCGCATACCCCGTGAAAAACCCCCGATGCGTCTCTTTTTTACTTCCTCAAGTCCTACCAGGCGCAGCAGTTGATTGGTTTTTTCGGTCAGTTTTTGTTTGTTCAAGCCAAATATCTTTCCTGTATAAGCCAGGAATTCAATTGGCGTCATCCATGGGTAAAACGCGGGTTCCTCCGGCAGGTAACCAACCCTGGGGGATGGTGTAACCGTATCGCCTTTCATTTCCTCTCCGCCAATGGTTATTCTGCCGGAATCAGCTCGTGCCAGTCCAGCCAGTATGCGCAGGGTGGTCGTTTTTCCTGCCCCATTCGGTCCAAGAAAACCAAACACCGCTCCTTTTGGGATTTCCAAATCAAGACCATCCAGGGCTCTGACTGCGCCATAGGTTTTGATCAGGTTGTCGATCACGATCGCGTTCATTCATCTCTCCCGACTATAAAGTACACGATGGGGCCAAGTAGGTTGACCAGTACGATGATCAGAATCCACATCCATTTCGGACCCTTTGTTTTTTCCCGCTTGATTACATCGATTAGCGCTGCGATCATCAGCCCTAATTGAAGGATGAGGATCGGGATAAGCAGGGGGATAAACTCCTTGATTTTGTCCAGGTTTTCCATTGTCTTCTCAACTTTCTTTCGACTCATTGTTCATTTTGTCGGTTTGCTGAAGCGCCATTGAGGTGATTCCAGACAGTCCGCCAAGGTTCATGGTGTCAACTGCACTCGAAGGCACGATCACCAGAGCTCCCTTTTGTTTAAGCCCCTCGAAGAGCATGTTCATCGCGCGTAGATGCAGCGCGGTAGGGTTGTGTTGGTAAGCCTTGGATGCCTCAGCAAAACTATGAGCGATCTGCATTTCTGATTCACCCAGGATGACACGTGCCTGGCGTTCGCGCTCAGCCTGTGCCTGCCGTGACATGGCGTCCTCTAGGTCAATCGGGATGACTACATCGCGTATCTCAACCGATTGCACGGTGATTCCCCAGGGCGTGGTACGCTCGTCGATGATGCGCTGCAGGTCAGCGTCCATCTTATTGCGTCCCACCAAAATGTCCGCCAAAGTCATTTGTCCAATGACTTCACGCAGGGCGGTTTGGCTGGCCCAGGCGATGGCGTTGCGGTAATTCTCCACCTCGAGTGCTGCCTTTTCCGCATCCCACACCAGCCAGAACAATACAGCGTCAACATTCACTGGTACGGTGTCGCGGGTTAGGGTTTTCTCGGCGGAAAATGGCGTCACCATCACGCGCTGATCGATCCAGGTGGTGATGGTATCCAGTATGGGGATGATCCAAAACAAACCCGGTCCTTTCAGCCCCCGAATCCTGCCCATGCGTAGAACCACAGCTTTTTCCCACTGCTTCGCCACTTGAATGGAAAAGAACAGGATGAAACCGACGAGGTAAAAGGGTGTCACCACTGCCATGATGATCCAATCTTTTACTCCCGAGGTATCCATAATGATGGCAGCGATGACTCCGGCGATCATAAAGAGGACGAGCAGTGTCATTGATATCCCATTGATATGCTGGTCAGATGCGCTTTTTGACTTGCCCCAAATCTGCGTGCGGAACGGGTTCAGCCCATCTGAGGATGTTGAGCTATTTCTGTTGTCGTTTTTTGCATTCATTTTATGCCTCTCTCTTTTTAATTTGGTTATTGATTGTTTTTCTTGGTACTGTTTTCCACTGTTTGCCGGATCTCTTCAACTGTGTACCCCTGGCGCACAAGGGATTGTATAAAAGTCTTGACCTGTACTTCGATTGAATCGCGTTTGTAAATTTCATTGTCCGCCGTGGGGTCCGCGTCCAGCAGGTAAGTTCCTCTGCCACGCTGCGTGGAGATCAGCTTGGCTTCGTCCAGCAGCCTGTATGCTCTTGCAATGGTGTTGAAGTTCACCCGCAACTCGGAGGCTAGCTGTCGGACGGTTGGGAGCTGGTCGCCTGGTTTCAGATCACCCGAAAGCAGCAGCGCTCTCACCTGGTCGACGATCTGAATATAGATGGGGGTCCCGGAGCTAAAATCCAGGTTGACTTTTAGCGAGTTCACATTCGAGCTCCTTTCTTTGTATCATTGTCGCATTGTATTATTGTATATTTGTATCATTGTATAGCGATTCAAATAGCTTGTCAAGGGGGAAACTCATAAACCTGATTCTTGTTGAGGGAACATCAGGAAGATCGTCACCTGACAACAATGCTTCGCATGATTACTATGGAAGAAGGTAAAATTAGGATATTCAATAGAATTAAAGGAGTGGACAATATGACAAAAGTTTACGATGATTTAATGGAAGCATTCGCTGGCGAAAGTCAGGCAAACAGGAAATATCTCGCATTTGCCAAAAAGGCTGACACGGAGGGGTTCCCTCAGGTTGCCCGGCTATTTCGCGCTGCGGCTGCTGCCGAGACCATTCACGCGTTAACCCATTTCAAAACCGCGGGTGAGATCCGCACCACAGAAGAAAATCTCAAAGCTGCCATCAGTGGGGAGAACTACGAGAATACTGTTATGTATCCCGGTTTTATTAAAGATGCAGAAGCTGAAGGTGATGCCAAGGCTCTGCGCAGTTTCAATTGGGCTAACGAAGCCGAAAAGATTCACGAGATGCTTTATAAGGAAGCCCTCGCCAGCCTGGATAAGCCTGGTGAAGAATTTGATTACTATGTTTGCCCGGTCTGCGGATACACACACAAACGCACAGCCCCCGAGAAATGCCCCATCTGCGATACACTCGGTAGTAAGTTTGAAAAGATCAGCTAGTCATCGTTGATTCCCGAAACCCCGGCTTCCCGGGGTTTTTAGTCTCCTTCCGTTGATTCCCTCCCCTTAGCATGGTAGAATGACGGTGGATTACTCGTACTGTCTCTCCCATCCGGGAGGGTTAATTTTTGGAGGTTTGTGATGGAACAGAAGACTGGTTCGTTTGAGGTTAAAAAAGGTCTTGCTCAGATGTTAAAGGGCGGCGTGATCATGGACGTGGTCAATGCCCAGCACGCCATGATTGCTGAAGACGCTGGCGCATGCGCCGTAATGGCTCTCGAACGCGTCCCCGCGGATATTCGCGCGGATGGCGGTGTTGCCCGCATGAGCGACCCTGACATGATTCACAAGATTATGGAATCCGTTACCATTCCGGTCATGGCCAAGTGCCGCATCGGTCACTTTGTTGAAGCCCAAATATTGGAATCCATCGGAGTGGATTACATTGATGAATCAGAAGTTCTCACCCCTGCTGATGAAGCTCACCACATTTACAAACACGATTTCAAAGTGCCCTTTGTTTGCGGCTGCCGCAACCTGGGTGAAGCCCTGCGCCGTATTGGCGAAGGCGCTGCCATGATCCGTACCAAGGGTGAAGCCGGTACCGGTGATGTGGTGGAGGCAGTCCGTCATGCACGCACCGTTCTTGGCGAGATCCGTAAATTACAGAACATGCCCGAAGAAGAAGTAATGTCCTTTGCCAAAGATATCGGCGCTCCCTTTGAGTTGGTCATGGAAGTGCGCACACTCGGCCGGCTGCCGGTGGTCAATTTTGCCGCCGGTGGTATTGCCACACCTGCGGATGCTGCATTAATGATGCAGTTGGGTGTCGATGGCGTTTTTGTCGGTTCCGGGATATTTAAGTCCGGCGACCCTGCCAAACGCGCTGCTGCCATTGTCAAAGCCACCACTCATTACAACGATCCCAAGATCCTGGCTGAGGTTTCACGCAACCTTGGTGAGCCTATGGTCGGCCGGCAGATTTCCACCATGCCAGATGCCGACAAAATCGCGACCCGCGGCTGGTAATCCTCTATGCAAATTGGTGTTCTTGCGCTGCAAGGTGATTTTGCCGAACACCAGGCCATGCTCGAAAGCCTGGGCGCTCACGTCCGCCAGGTGCGTTTGCCCGTCCATCTTGATGAACTGCAGGGGCTGATCATCCCCGGCGGCGAATCCACCACCATTGGCAAACTCGCCAACGCTTACGGTCTCACCGATGCCCTGCGCGTCTTCGCGCGTGACAAGGCTGTTTGGGGCACCTGCGCGGGCGCTATTTTCCTGGCAAAAGATGCCGGTATGGCGCAGCCCTTGCTCGCCGTAATGGATATCGTCATCGCGCGCAATGCCTTCGGTCGCCAGGTGGATAGTTTCGAAGTTGATCTCAATATCCCTGCCCTTGTAAACGCTTCCGGAGAGAATCCTCCCTATCACGCCGTGTTTATCCGCGCACCCTTGATCGAGTCAATTGGTCCAAATGTACAATCCCTGGCCAAACTGGAAAGCGGTAAGATCGTAGCCGCCCGTCAGGGAAATCTCCTCGCCACATCCTTCCACCCGGAATTGACCCGCGACGCACGCTTCCACCAATACTTTCTGGAGATGGCAAAATAAACGTCAGACCCTTAGCCTGGTACGATCTTCCCTCACTGCTCCTTCATCGCCAGCAGACCGTTTGCCTGGATCAGATCCAACTGCTCACATGCGGGAATCCTGCCAACCTTGCCACCGTCGCTTCCTCAATTTTCGATCCATTGGGGCGCTTTACCGCCATTATCGAAGCCACTTCCCGCGCCAACCATACTGTCGGGCAGGTGGTTCACCATTCCTCCACCAGGACTGCTAACCTGTCGTTTCTGCTCATGGATGATCCCGGTCAGATGGAAGATTTGCCCGCCTTGATCGATTTCTTGAGTTTTCATGCCGGCGAGAGCGGAGCACTCAATTTGAAATTACAACTGGAAGAAAACCATCCGTTGTACGAGATTCTTCGCCGTTGCGGTTTTTCAGTCTACGGGGTGCAGACCTTGTGGAAATTACCTGCCCGAAAAGCCGGTTCCACCCCTTCCGAAATCTGGCGGGAGGCTCAATTAGTGGATGAGCAAGGCATGCGCAACCTTTATCAGAGCCTCACCCCGCCTGTGGAACAAGCCGCGGAACCATTTCAGTCGAACGTGGAAACCAGGCTGGTGAAAGGGCATAATCAAGAGATTTCTATTTGGGTGGAATATCGTGATGGACCTAAAGGGCTCTACCTTTTGCCCGTCATTCCGCCCTCAACACAAGATACTGTTGCGGCACTTAATGCCCTCATTGAGCTTATTTCTTTGGTAAATAAGCCGGCTTACGTCCAGGTCAGGTCGCATCAATCCTGGCTGCACAACGCCTTGGAAGAAATCGGGGCTGAGCCATCCGGTCGTTATAATTTGCTCGTCAAACACCTGGCAATTGCACAAAAAGTGCTTGTTCCGAACGGCTTGCGTTCCCGTGTTGAGCGTACTCAAGCCAAGCCTACTGTCCCCATGATCCAGAGTATGACTGGTGATAGCGCTGCCGCAAAAACAAAAGAAACAGGCTAAAATTAACAGTCAAAGGTATGTATGACCCAAAAAAGAATTACTGACGATTTGCATGTTTTAATGACAGTTCTGCCGCCCCGCATAGTTGACGCGGTAAAGCGAGCCGATAATAGTGATAACCTGCTCGAGATCGTCCTTGACCTCG
>CAZSGL010000054.1:0-13880 GCA_964606265.1 uncultured Anaerolinea sp.
CTGGGATACAAGTTTAAAACACTATATTTCGGCGGCGGCACACCCACGATTCTTTTGGATGAACTGACCCAAACGATCGACCTGGCACGGCAACTCTTCCCTATCGAAGAAGTCTCCTGCGAGACCAACCCCAATCACCTGACAATGGAAGTGATCAAGCAGCTCAAAGACCGTGTGCAACGCCTCTCCGTTGGCGTGCAGAGTTTTGATGACCGCCTGCTGCGTGAAATGAACCGCTATAACAAATTCGGCTCGGGGGAACACATTCTGGAACGCATCCGTTTTGCTGCACGATTTTTCGAATCCCTCAATGTGGATATGATCTTCAACTTCCCCAACCAGACTGCGGAAAGCCTGCGGGACGACCTTGAGAAAATCATAGCCTCTGGGGCGCAACAGGTGACCTTTTACCCACTGATGTCCTCGCGCTCCGTGGAAAAATCCATGGCGCACACGGTGGGAAAATTAACCCACTCCAATGAATGGCGTTTCTTCAACCAGATCAACGATGCCCTCGAGGGTGAATTTACGCGGCTCTCCGCCTGGACCTTTGTACGCCGCGCTGCCGGCATGATCGATGAGTATATCGTTGACAGCGAGGAGTATGTTGGCATCGGATCCGGATCCTTCAGCTATCTTAACGGCACACTTTACGTCAATACTTTTTCGGTCAATCAATACAACCAGGACCTCACGGCTGGCAGATCCCCAATAAATGCGTATCAGAAATATTCCAGATTCCCGCAGATGCGCTACTGGTTCCTGATGAATCTTTTTGGGCTAAAGTTCAACCCCTCAAACTTTAAATCCCGATTCAAGCGATCCATCTTCTTGAGCCTGCCGATGGAAATGCTTTTTATGAAAATTTTAGGAGCTTATAAGGGCAGAACCAACCAATTATCCCGGGTGGGGCAATATATTTCTGTAGTGTTGATGCGTGAGTTTTTTGCAGGGGTTAATAACGTGCGGGATGTCGCCCGAAAAGCACTATCGCCTGAAGAACTGGCAAACGCCTTTCCGGAAACCTCACCTTACGAGAACCCTGGCTGTAACACACCCGTTGGAAAATAAATCCAACCTCTTCTCCGATCCAATTCAACACATTTGACAGAGTTATATGATAGGTTTCTTAATTCCTATCCTAGTGACAACAGCGTGCGCGTCGGTTAGAATTCAAGCAATGACTAATCAATTTACGAATGCAGGAACGCCTGTCGACCTAAGCCTGGTCAATCACCCGGTTTTAATGACTGATCCTCCCACCAGGAAAAAAGCCTGGCGTTGGTGGCTTTTAGCAATTCTGGTCTTCCTGTTATTCTTTACTCCCATGCGTACAACCGTGTTGATCCTGGGGATCGACCGCCCACCAGAAGGCACCTGGGCAGGCCGCAGTGACACAATGGTCCTGGCATCCATCTCCCCGGTCCTGCCGGATGTCAACATTCTCTCCATCCCGCGTGATCTGTGGGTGAACGTCCCGGGGCAAGGTGAAAACCGCATTAACACCGCGCATTTTTTTGCGGAATCCTTTGCTGCTGGAAGCGGCAAGGCAGCAGCTGATGGCGTTGTAGAAGCCAACCTGGGGGTTAATGTAGATTATGTCGTGCGCATCAAATTTGATGGCTTTATAAAGATCATTGATGCCATGGGCGGAGTAACAGTAAATCTACCGGTGGATATGTCCGGGCTGGCAGCCGGTGAGCATACCATTGATGGCACGCAGGCGTTGGCTTTTGTGCGCGATCGCGCCGGCAGCGACGATTTTTTCCGTCAGCAGCGCGGACAACTGGTAATACTGGCAGCGATCAAGAACATGATGAATCCCGCAAAGTGGGCGCGCATCCCGGCGGTGCTGGTGGCTGTGCTTCAATCAGTGGATACGAATATCCCATTCTGGGTTTACCCCAGGTTGGTATACGCTTCGCTTTTCTCGGCTGTGAAGGGATTTGACGCCCGAACATTCGAGCGCGAGATGATCACACCATGGATCACGGATGGCGGCGCGCAAGTCCTGCTGCCCAACTGGGACAAGATCAATCCATTATTGTTCGAACTGTTCCGGCAGTAATCCAGTCTTCCTGGAGTTGCGCATTTGCCTGGAGATTACCAGGGCTATGATCAGCAATACCAACCCCCCACCATCAAAAATAATAAAACGCTCTGTAGTGGCAGTGATTATTGGATGACTGCCGGGAAGATTGAGAAGCAAGATCGATTCACCGATCACTCCGATTGCCTGCATAAGCACTGCCTCGACCAGGGATGTGAAATTCCTGGTTGGTTTAACCAACGCAAATAGGTACGGCACATTCCACATGAGGAATAAGAGTCCCATCCCCTGGGTAACCGCCCGGCCGGGTATGCCAGAGATTTCAAATCCCGGCGCATACAGGTCAGATTGGAACATAAAACTGAACGCCGCATCAAGATTGAAGAAGACCACGATACCGATCAAACCCTGGGCAATCCACTCTCTGGCAAGTTTTTTCATAAATCCATTATAGAAGAATTATCCACAAAGCGAACAAGGAGTTGGGTTGGTAACCGGCACATCTTGGATGTCGGCGCACCTTACCCCCACATTTTCGGTAGTTTCAACCAACCATTGCGTGTATATCTGTGGATAACTCGTTTTGGGGGCTTGTATTTTTACGGATTATTGCTAAAATTAACTTAACTGGTATGACCTCTTACCAATTTACTTTTATCCCAAAGGAACACTATGACCACATGGGAAACTCCCTCCAAACCCACTGAACTGACGGAAACGCGCCTGGTGACAGCAATTCTTGACGGTACTTTTCCTGTTAATAGCACTTTACCTCCGGAACGCGACCTGGCTGAAAAATTAGGTGTCACCCGCCCCACCCTACGTGAAGCCCTGCAGCGCTTATCGCGAGATGGCTGGATAGAGATCCATCACGGTAAATCCACCAGAGTACGGGATTACTGGCACGAGGGCAACCTTCTCATCCTTAACGCCATCGCTCGCCATCAGTCTAATCTTCCCGCTGATTTTGTGCCGAACCTGCTGCAGATCCGCCTGCTGCTTGCGCCAGCTTACACCCGCCTGGCGATGCAAAATTCACTCAATGACACCATACATCTGCTGGAATCGCTGCAAAATACCGCGGATACTGCTGAGGATTTCACTCGCGCAGACCTCGAACTTCACCGCCGGCTCACGTGCCTTTCCAACAACCCGGTATTCACATTGATCCTAAACGGGTTTGGTGATCTCTATCAAACCATGGGGCTGCTTTATTTTCAGCGGCAACAAAACCGCGATCATTCACGCTCTTTTTACAAAAAGCTGCTCTCAGCAGTTCTATCCAACGATTTATTCCTGGCAGAGGAAGTTACCCGCAGGGTGATGGAAGATAGCATTTCCTTGTGGGCTAAGGTATCGATGAATTCATAATTCATTTTGGGAGGGCGAGATGTGGGAAAAAGGTTGGCGGGGGCAAACCTGGTCACAACTTGACCAGGAGTGGGATATCCTCATAATCGGCGGGGGAATAACAGGTGCCGGCATCTTCCGTAGGGCGGTCTCTGAAGGATACCGCACTCTGCTTGTTGAAGCGGGTGATTTTGCCAGCGGCACTTCCAGTCGATCCTCCAAACTGGTGCACGGCGGGTTCCGTTACCTGCGCAACAAGCAATTTTCCGTCACACGGGAATCCGTACGCGAACGGGAGTGGATGCTGCATGAGGCCAAAAACCTGGTCACCAAACTGGGTTTTGTTATGCCCTGCCCGGATGATGTTAAGATCGCCTCTCAATTTGCCATTGGAGTTGTCTTGTATGATCTGCTGGCTCCAAAATGGGATCACAAGAGACTCAACCAGAAGAATCTGATTAAAAATAGTCCTCTACTCGATCCGCATGGGCTTCACGGCGGTTTTCTGTACTACGATGCCGAGATGGATGATGCCAGGATTGTCTACAGGATGATCCGCGAGACAGCCATGAAAGGCGGATCCGCTTTGAACTATGCTGCCGCCGGAAAATTGCTCAAAACTTCCGCTGGCAGGGTTTGTGGGGCGGTACTCCACGACAAGTCTGACCAGCATCTTCCGGATATGGAGATCCGCGCCAGCGTGGTTATCAACGCTGCAGGACCATGGAGTGATGAAGTGCGCGGTCAGATTGGAGCTTCTGCGCGCTTGCGAAAACTTCGCGGCTCTCACCTGATCTTTTCCCGCGAGCGCCTCCCGCTCAAACACGCGGTCACACTCCTGCATCCGCGTGATCACCGCGCCATGTTTGCCATCCCATGGGAGGGAGTGTCACTGATCGGTACAACAGACCTCGATCACAAGTATTCAGTGACTAGTGGTGAGCCATTTACCACTTCCGAGGAGATCGAATATATTCTTGAAGCCGGTAATGCCACCTTTCCTTCCACGGCATTAAAGCATGAAGATATCCTCTCTACTTTTTCGGGGCTGCGACCGGTGATCGATACCGGCAATCCCGACCCTTCCAAGGAATCCCGCGCGCATGTGGTTTGGGATGAGGATGGCATGATCACCATCACTGGTGGAAAACTGACCACCTTCCGCATCATGGCTGAACAGGCGCTGGTTGCCGCATCGAGGTACCTGGCAAAACCAATTGATATCACCAAAAGAACACGCTATTTTGATAAGCTCCCTGACCTCAAAGCTGGTGGAAAAGTATTAACCGGTGAATTATCCTACCTGTTGGGAAGATACGGTGACGAAACCAGCCAGGTGATAGCATGCGCAAACGACGGTGAAAACCAGCCGATCTCACCCCTGCCCAATCTCTGGTCTGAGATCCGTTGGGCTGCCAGGACGGGAGCGGTTGAACACCTGGATGATCTCCTCCTGCGGCGTGTTCGGCTCGGAATGCAGCTCGTTGATGGCGGTGCGAACGAAATCGAAAAAGTGCGGAAAATTTCCCAGGCGGAACTTGGCTGGAGCGATGCAAAATGGGAAGCTGAACTTGCGAGATATTATGGCATCTACACGGCTGCTTACTCACCCGCCCCTGAGGGGTATTAGGCACAACAAGGAGAAATCATGTCAAAACAAAAATTCGTTGCAAATTGGTTTGACCAACCCACCCCGGATGGTACCTACCGCTCCTTGTATAAATGGGGTGACCCGGCAGGATTCAAGCACCCCAACAGCGGACTCGTGCGCTTGATCATGGAAACCTTTGGTGTCACCCGGGAAGACCTTAAAAAGCCAATCAACCTTGGCCTTGAAAAGATCGAGGGCGAGAGAACGATTTCACTTTCCAAGGCGCAGATGGGATTTTTTATTAGCCTGTGCGGTGAAGAGAATGTAAAAACCGACCTCTACAACCGGGTATCGCGCTCCTACGGTGGGGCGATGATCGATGCCTTGCGACTTCGAAAAAAGATCATTGAGAACATCCCGGACGCAGTGATCTGTCCCAGGAACCAGGTTGAAATTGAAAAACTAGTGGCATATTGCAATAAGGAACGCTTACCCGTCTACATCTATGGAGCAGGTTCCTCGGTAACCCGCGGTCTGGAAGCCGTGAATAACGGTATCTCCATTGATATGAGCGCGCACATGAATAAAGTCGTGCGATTTAATGAAATTGACCAGACGATTACAGTGCAAGCTGGGATGACAGGACCCCAGCTTGAGGATCTCCTCAACCATGCCCCTGAAAGATTAGGCGCAAAGAGAGCATACACTTGTGGACACTTCCCGCAGTCTTTTGAGTATTCCAGTGTGGGTGGTTGGGTGGTGACACGCGGAGCCGGACAGAACTCCACTTATTATGGGAAAATCGAGGACATCGTTGTTTCCCAGGAGTATGTCACCCCGATTGGGGTTCTAAAAACCGATGAGCATCCGCGCTGCGCCGTTGGCCCGGATTTTGACCAGGTGATGATGGGGAGCGAAGGCGCATTTGGCGTGCTGGTTAATGTGACCCTGCGTGTCTTCCGCTGGTTGCCCGCAAATCGCAAGCGCTTCAGCTATATGTTCAAGGATTGGCAGTCAGCCCGCGAGGCTTGCCGCGAAGTGATGCAGTCAGAATTCGGTTATCCCTCCGTTTTCCGCCTTTCCGACCCAGAGGAAACTGATGTTGCCATGAAGCTGTATCACATCGAGGGGACTCCGGCAGACAACTTGCTTAAAGGGCTTGGCTACAAACCTATGCAAAAATGCCTTTTACTGGGGCACACGGATGGTGAGCGCGCTTTTTCAGCCAATGTAAACCGAAAGATCAGGCAAATCTGTGCCAGGCATGGCGCTTTTAACCTCAGTTTTGCCCAGGTGACGAAGAGCTGGGAAAAAGGTCGTTTCCGTGACCCCTATATGCGCGAAGACCTGGAGGACTTTGGTATTTTGATCGATACACTCGAGTGTGCGGTCACCTGGTCGCAAATGGAAGAGGTCCATCGAACGGTGCGGGAGTTTATTAAAACCCGACCACAAACGGTGTGCATGACGCATCTTTCTCATGTTTACCCGCAGGGGGGAAACCTGTATTTCATTTTTATCGCAAAAATGAATACAATAAAAGAGTATCTCGATCTGCAATACGGCATCCTGGAACGCATTCAGCAAAGTGGAGCAGCGCTCAGTCACCATCACGGCGTGGGCAAACAGTCTTCACCCTGGCTTGAAGGACAGATCGGGAAGGCACAGATGGACGTTATACGGGCATTAAAAAATCATTTCGATCCCCTTAATATTATGAATCCCGGTGGAACACTTGGATTGGACATGAGCCGGGAGCAAGCGGAGAAACGCTGGAGTAAAGATCTGGAGGCATAATGGCAGCTGAACAGTTACTCGCAATTGATAATGGTACCCAATCTGTCCGTGCGATCATCTTTGACCTGCGCGGCAATTTAATCGCCAAGTCCAGGGTGCCTATCGAACCCTACTTTTCCACTGCGCCGGGTTTGGCGGAACAGCGCCCCGAGGTATTTTGGACGGCTGTGTGCCAGGCTTGCCAGGCGTTATGGTTAAAACCGGAAGTGCATAAAGAAAATATTGCCGGGGTGGCAATAACCACGCAGCGTTCAACCATAATCAATTTGGATAAAGAGGGTAAGCCTCTCCGTCCTGCAATTCATTGGCTGGATCAACGCCGCACCCCGGGACTTAAACCCGTAGGAGGGGTCTGGGGAATCCTGTTTAAACTGGCTGGCATGACCGAGACTGTGGCATACCTGCAAGCAGAAGCAGAATCCAACTGGCTGCAGAAGAACGAACCGGAAATCTGGCAAAAAACACACAAGTATATTCAACTTTCGGGTTACTTAACCTACAGGCTTACCGGACGGATCGCAGATTCAGTTGGCTGCCAGGTGGCGTATATCCCCTTTGATTATAAAAAACAGGATTGGGCAGGGAATTTCGACTGGAAATGGCAGGCTGTTCCGGTCAACAAGGAAATGCTGCCAGAACTGGTGCAGCCTACCGATCAGATCGGCGTGATCACGAAGGAAGCTGCTGAAGCCACAGGTATTCCGGAAGGTTTACCGCTCATCGCTGCTGCAGCCGACAAAGCCTGCGAAGTGATCGGCGCCGGTTGTGTTGACCCCTCGATCGCTTGCCTGTCTTACGGAACAACCGCGACCATCAACACTACCCATAAGAAATATGTGGAGGTCATCCCCCTCATTCCTCCATACCCATCTGCAGTACCCGGTGCCTATTCTATGGAGATTCAAATATACCGGGGTTACTGGATGGTGAGCTGGTTCAAGCGCGAGTTTGGTCTGTCAGAAGAACGCCTGGCGCAACAAAGGGGAATTGAACCCGAAGAGTTGTTCGACGATCTCGTGAATTCTGTTCCTCCGGGTTCGATGGGGTTGACCCTTCAGCCATACTGGTCGCCCGGGCTGAAAATCCCCGGTCCTGAAGCCAAGGGGGCGGTTATCGGGTTCGGTGATATCCACACGCGCGCCCACCTTTACCGCTCCATCCTGGAGGGGTTGGCTTTTGGTCTGCGTGAAGGAGCAGAACGCACCACCAAACGCAGCCACATCCCCATTACTGCCATACGCGTATCAGGCGGCGGTTCACAAAGCAAGGCAGCCGTGCAGCTCACCGCGGATATCTTTGGGCTGCAAACATCCATCCCCCACGTTTATGAAACCAGTGCCTTAGGTGCAGCAATGGATGCGGCGGTGGGGTTAAAACTGCACCCGGATTTTGAAACGGCCGTGAAAGAAATGACCCACATCGGACAATCATTTGATCCAATACCTGAAAACGTCCGCCTCTATGATGAACTCTACAAAAGGGTTTATAGCAAGATGTATGCCCGCTTAAAACCACTATACGATGAAATCAGGGAGATTACCGGTTACCCGCCAAAAAGTTAAGTACAGGTTATACTCTTGTTATTCACCGCGCAGGCTTGCCCGGTGAATAACTTTTTATATAATAGAAGTATCACCGCAGATTATCCAACCAGGTTCCAACCATATTTTTATTGATCGGAATGAGGTCTGATGAACAACAAAATCCGTATTACAGGTTTAATTCTCATCCTAATTGGTATAGCAATCGGGGCATATTTTTGGGCGACCGGATCGATCAGTTCCGCTTACGCGTATCGATCACTATTGAAAGATAATCCTCCAGCGGCTGGGGCTCCTCTCGGGGATCCAGCCACCAATCGTGTGGTGATAGTCCTCATCGATGGTTTGCGCTACGACACTTCATTAAATAGTGATGTAATGCCGTTTTTAGCGGAGGTGAGGAAACATGGATCATCAGCGCTTATGCACAGCCAGGCTCCATCGTTTTCAGAACCCGGGTACTCCACCATCCTTACCGGCGCATGGCCGGAGATCAACGATGGTCCCGCGCTCAATCTTGACTACGAAGAGATTCCCACCTTCACCCAGGACAACCTCTTCTCGGCTGTTCACCAGGCTGGCATGAAAACCGCCATTTCTGCATATTACTGGTTTGAAAAATTGATCCCTCAATCCGATGTTGACTTTAGTTACTATACACCTGGGGAAGATGCCGCCGCTGATAATGATGTGGTGACAGCAGCACTCCCGTTCCTTCAGAACTCGCAAAATCGCCTCGTGCTGGTTCACATTGACCAGGTGGACTTCGCGGGGCATCACCTCGGTGGTGCGCAGTCCGCGGCATGGGATGATTCTGCCAAAACTGCGGATAATCTCCTCATGCTCATCGTCAACGAGATCGACCTCGAAACGGATACGCTTATTGTGCTGAGCGATCATGGGCATATTAATGCTGGCGGGCACGGTGGTCAGGATGCCGATGTTCTGATGGAACCTTTTGTTATAGCTGGTATGGGGGCTAAGACCGGTGTTCAAACCGAAATCGACATGGTGGATGTTGCGCCAACGATCGCTGCCCTTCTAGGCGTGAGACTCCCTGCCAGTGCACAAGGGCAGGTACGTGTTGACCTTGTTTCATTATCCCCTTCGGTTCTTGAATCGCTGCCCAAATTAACTGAAATACAGCAGACTAACCTTACAACGGCATACGCAACTGCAATCGGAAAACCTGTCGCATCTGGTGAACTCAACTTTGGCGATAATGTGGTTCAATATCAAAAAGTGATCAACTCGCTGCGGAATTCAAAATTACTTGGAGAGCGCGTTTTAAGGGCGGTTCCAGCAGCAGTTCTCGTGGCGGTTGCCATTTCTCTTTTATGGCGTAAACGCAAGGATGGGGCCTTTGGATGGATTATTGGGGCACTGGTGTGTGCGGCTCTCTTCAATTTCCGTTATGCCATCCTGAGTCAAAATACGTATTCGCTGAGTTCGGTTAAAGGCGAAATGGAACTCATCGTGTACACTGCTGTCACCGCCGTGAGTGCTTTTTTGATCGCGTATCTCGTGAACATGCTCATCAACAAAGTGCTCAACAGGAAACCGGGCAACGCTGTGTTAAACACTTTCGGGCTTGGGTATACAACAATTCTGGTACTGGCTGTTCCAGTTATCCTCAGTTTTGTACTCAACGGGGTGTTGATCACCTGGACCCTGCCGGATTACCTGACCAGTTACCTTTCTCTGATCGCCTTGATCCAAATCCTGGTAATCAGTATTGCAACCATATTCTTCTCCGGGATATCTGCATTATTGACAATCCGTAACAAGGAGTGAAAATGATTTCCATCAAGGGCCCGTGGTTTACAGACAAGGATGGCAGTGTTGTTTTTCTGCGTGGGGTTAACCTGGGAGGCAGTACCAAGATTCCAACAAAACCAGACGGGTCAACTTACCGCCCTGAAGGATTTTTTAATCACCGTGATGTCAGTTTTGTCAATCGCCCTTTCCTATTGGAACAGGCTGACGAACACTACCACAGGCTGCGTTCTTGGGGATTTAACTGCTTGCGCTTCCTCATTACCTGGGAAGCGGTTGAGCATGCCGGACCTGGCATCTACGACGAGGAATACCTCGACTACCTGTACAAAGTGGTCAAAAAAGCCGGCGAGCATGGTTTCTACGTATTCATCGATCCTCACCAGGATGTTTGGTCAAGGTTCAGCGGAGGAGACGGTGCGCCTGGCTGGACACTGGAAAAAGTTGGGTTGGATATCACCACATTTCAAGAAACTGGTGCCGCCCTCGTCCATCAGACCCTCGGCGACCCATTCCCGCGCATGTTATGGCCGACCAATGCTTATAAACTGGCCGCCGGCACCATGTTCACCCTCTTCTTTGCCGGTAATGATTTTGCTCCTAATACGAAAATCGAGGGAATCCCGGCGCAGGATTTCCTGCAACAACACTTCCTTGGCACAATTAAAAAAATTGCCGAGAAATTACGCGACCTGGAGTGTGTCATTGGTTTCGACAGCTTGAATGAACCTCAACGGGGATATGTTGAAGTGAAGGATTTGAGAACATTATATGGCGAGATGGATTTTGGTTATTGCCCCACCCCGTGGCAATCTATGACGCTAGGCTCGGGATTCTCCCAAACCATAACTCACCGTGAAAGAACGCTGCTTGGTGTTCGTAAGGGGAAGAAAAAAGTTTTCAATCCAAATGGCAAAAAAGCTTGGTTGCCAGGTCACCAATGTGTCTGGGAGCAGAATGGTGTTTGGGAATTGGATGGGAACGGAAACCCTGTTCTCAAAAAGCCTGAGCATTTCGCCTCTGTAAACGGAAAAGAAGTCAATTTCGTACAGGATTACCTCACTCCTTTCCTGAAGAAGATGATCGATACCGTCCACACTGTAAACGATAAGTGGATCGTCTTCATTGAAAGTGAAGTCCAGCAATTACCTCCCGATTGGAATGACATTAACCTTGGGAATATTGCTTTTGCTCCTCACTGGTACGATGGTGTACTACTTTTCATGAAAAGGTACTTCTCTTTCATTGGTTACGACCTCCTGCAACAGCGTGTCGTTCTCGGACAGCAAAAAGTGATCAATTCATTCCGTACCCAACTGGGGCAGATGAAGTCCTTGTCCAGGGAACGCCTGGGGAATATTCCTGTGCTCATCGGTGAGATAGGTATCCCATATGATATGCATGAAAAGCATGCCTTTGCAGCCGGTGATTTTTCTGCCCAAGTAAAATCAATGGACCGCTGCATGCGAGCGCTTGAAGATAACTTGTTAAGCTTTACACTGTGGAACTACACTGCAGACAACACCAATGAAAGGGGTGATCGCTGGAACGATGAAGACCTTTCCATCTTCAGTAAAGACCAGCAGAAAAATGCGGAAGATATCAATTCCGGTGGCAGAGCGCTTGAGGCGGTTATTCGCCCTGCTCCAATCGCGGTTACTGGGATACCCACTAAGTATCAATTTAACACTAATAGCAAGGAATTCGTATTCGAATTTGAAGGCGATCCACTATCGCAAAAGCCCAGCACTTTTTACCTACCCAGGTACCAGTACCCAAATGGAGCAGACATAGAATTCTCTGACGGTAACATAGAAGTGAATGATGCTGAACAATTGGTGTCCTACACGCCGGGGGAAAACCTGGAACATTGGGTTCGGTTTAAAACTAAAAAGGACTAAGTAAATCTCACTGAATCCTGTAGAATAGAGCCATCTCATTTATTGGAGGATTTTTATGTCCCACTTACCGATTGATCACAGCGACGTACCCATTCGGCTTTTCAAATCAGATTTCATGGAATTCTTCTCCCACATAAGCCCGATCACGGTAACGGTTATCTGGCTGCCTGTGGCAATTTACTTCCTTGTCAGCGCCATACTGAAATCTGCTACAGGAGTCTTTCCGTTCTACATCCCCGCGGGATTTGTGCTGGGACTATTTTTGTGGACCCTGGCAGAATACACTCTACATCGTTTTGTATTTCACTTCCCTGCCAAAGGTGAACGAATTGAACGTTTCGTCTTTCTTTTTCACGGCATCCACCACGCCCAACCGCAGTGCAAAACGCGCCTCGTCATGCCGCCAATTGTCAGTATCCCACTGGCTGCCCTCTTTTATGGAATTTTCTACCTCATTTTTTCGGTTGGACTCAATGCGCCTCAATGGATAGCCCCGGTATTCTCCGCCTTCATTTTCGGGTATCTGGTTTATGACCTGACCCATTATGCCACCCACCACTTCCCGATGCGCAGCGGTTATGCAAAGTTCATCAAGCGCTATCATATGCAGCATCACTACAAAACTCCCAACAAACGCTTCGGTGTTAGTTCTCCACTTTGGGACCTGGTGTTTAGCACAAAACCCGAATAATGGTTCCGGTTTACATCCTATTAGGGTTTGCAATTATTATTTGCCTCTCCCTGGCGTTTTCGACTGTCATCACACGCAGACATCCGCAGAAGGTTTTCTCCACTCCACAGGAGTACGGGTTAACTTTTGAGGATACCCATTTTACAACCGGGGACAATTTGCAACTGCACGGTTGGTGGATCCCGGCTGCAACATCTGCCCGTACGGTTATCTTCTTGCATGGTTTCAACGGCAGCATGGATCCGGATCTGAAATATGCACCCCGATTTGTACAGGCTGGATTCAACGTCTTCATGTTTGATTTTCGCAACCACGGCCGCAGCGATGGAAAAACCACCAGCCTGGGTACGCTTGAAGTCCTGGATGCTGAAGCAGCCATCCAATACGCCCGCTTGCACGGCAGTAAAAAGGTAGGCTTGCTCGGGTTTTCAATGGGCGGACGGGTGGCGCTCCTCACCGCTGCCAGGGATAGGACAATCGCAGCAATAGTGTCTGACGGTGGACCTGTAAGATTTTCGACCGCCATTAGCGTCGGCTTGAAAAACAAGGGTATCCCATGGGGATTGCGCCAGGTTTTCGCTGCAATCATCCAGTTGGGCGCTTCAATTCGAACTGGAACCAACCTCTTTAGCAATGACCCAATCAGGATCAAACCAGGGCAATTGACTGTCCCAACACTCCTCATCCATGGTGAAAGAGATCCTTTCACAACCCAAGGTGATCTGTTCCAAATGGTCGGTACAATCGGAGCCAATGCGGACCTATGGGTGGTACCAGGGGTTGGGCATCGCGAAACCGACGAACCGGATCTTGAAGCCTATCTTGAAAAACTCGTCACATTTTTTACTAAATGGATGTAACTTCTACGAACCTGGAGGAATAATGAAAAAAGTGAGCGGCTGGTATCTATTCGTTTTGAATGCCTATTGGATCGGGTTATCTTTCATGTGGAACAGCCTGCACGTCACCATCCTACCGGCGGTATTGTTGAATTATGTTCCCGAGACACAAAAAAATACCTGGCTGGGCTTGCTGACATTTTTCGGGTTGATCCTGGCGATGATCATCCAGCCGCTTTCCGGTGCGCTGAGCGACCGCTGGTCCTCCAAATTGGGCAAGCGCCGTCCCTTTGCGATATTTGGAACCGCAGGTGACCTGATTTTCCTGCTTATCCTTGGGTTTA
>CAZSGL010000055.1:0-8974 GCA_964606265.1 uncultured Anaerolinea sp.
GTTCGGCATTTTTGTAACGTTCCTGTGAGCCTGATGTCGAGTGACCCAAAGGCTGTGTGGCTTCTGTTACATGCACCAAGGCAGGAATGTGAAATTTCCGCGCATTGTCACTGGCAGTTTTGTAGGTTTTTAAAAGGTCAGCGTAATCCCATGCGGAGACCGAATAAAGGTCATAACCTTTATCGCATTCTTCTGCAGGGCATGGGTCCCTTTGAAAACCTTCAAGAATTGAATGAATATTTTCCTTTACCATCTGGAACTGATTCGGTACGGATATGCCGTAGCCATCATCATAAATGGTGATTACCGCAGGAGCGTGCAGCACTCCTATGGCGTTCATGGCTTCCCAGAATAATCCTTCAGCGGTCGAGGCATTGCCAATCGTGACCCAGGTGATTTCATTACCATTGTTGGAAAAGTCAGGAAACTTCTTGAGGGCGTCAAGTTTGCGGTAGAGCACACTTGCATAAGAAAGCCCTACTGCCCGTGGCATTTGCGCAGCAGTGGACGCGATATCGGAGGAGGAATTGTATAAATCCACCTGACGCAGCCAGTTACCCTTTTCATCTATTGTGCGCGTGGAAAAATGGTTGTTCATATTCCTGCCGCTGGAGTGGGGTTCCAGCAACGGGTCCGGATTGGCATATAGCCCCGCGAAAAATTGCTCCAGCGATTGTAACTTTAGCGCCATCATCCAGGTTTGATCGCGATAATAACCAGATCGCCAATCTCCCTTTTGAAAAGCATGGGCAATGGCGATCTGGGCAAGTTCCTTTCCATCGCCAAAGATGCCAAATTTAGCCTTTCCGGTAAGCACTTCGCGTCTGCCAATAATGGCTGCCTGCCTGGAGCGGTTGGCAAGTCGATAATCAGAGAGTATCTCTGCGGATTTGGTCAGCTCTTTCTTTTTTTTCTCGATAGTCATAAATCACCCTTTTCGTATATATTTACTCTATTATATGGTAATAATTAATCGGTTCACCAGTTTTTTTCGACAAAATAATTTACGTTTTTACCCACCATTCATCAAAATCAATTTAACCTTTCCCGATATTTGACGGATTACCAGATCCAGGAAAGCATAGGGAAAAATGATTGAGAGCCGCTGGATCAAACTATGCTCCCATCGTTACAACAACTTCATGTTCCTGTCGGTCATCTACCAGCGGAATAGAATTCTCATTCAGACGCAGTCCGTCCAGGTCGATTTGCCTAATTCTATATGGCACATGCTCTGGGTTATGCACCTGGATCTTGTACACGGATTCGCCGAATTGATAGCGAATCTCAAACCCGTCCCAATTCGGCGGTATGACTGGCTCGATTTGCAGGGAATTTCCTACCTTATGAAAACCAAGAATCGCTTCAAGCCCAAGGCGGTACATCCAGGCTGCCGAACCTGTATACCAAGTCCATCCACCCCGGCCTACATATGGTGGGTGACTGTAAATATCTGCAGAAACCACATACGGCTCAACCCGATAATTATTTGCTTTATCAATATTATCTGATTGAAAGACGGGATTGAGCAGGTCAAAGAGCTCCCCAGCTACCTTACCTTCGCCCAAGCGAGTGAAAGCCCATGCGGTCCATGTGGCAGCGTGAGTATATTGCCCGCCGTTCTCACGCGTTCCGGGGAGATAACCTTTAATATAACCCGGATCTCGTGATGTCTTATCGAATGGTGGTGTAAAGAGCAGTGAGAGCCTTTCCTGCGGGTGGATTAAACGAGCCAAAACCGACTGCATAGCCGTGTTACTCCGTTGTTTTTCTCCAACCCCGCAGAGCACAGCCCAAGATTGAGCGATGGCATCGATCTGGCATTCAGCATCCAGGATGGAACCCAGCGGTTTCCCGTCGTCATAGAAAGCCCGCTTGTACCAGTCACCATCCCATGCATTTCTCTCAACAGAAGCAGCGTATTCTTGCGCGCGGGATTTATACCGCAGTGCAGTTTCTAGATCACCATACTTTTTACATACTTCACTAAAACGCTGCAAAACATCACAAAGGAACCAGGCCAACCAGACACTCTCCCCTTGCCCCTTTTCTCCGATACGGTTCATCCCGTCATTCCAATCGCCTGTACCGATCAACGGGAGACCATGTGCCCCTGAAGTGAGCCCCTTCTCAATCGCGCGAAGGCAGTGTTCCATCATTGAAAAAGATTGCTCTGTTGGTGGATACTCTCCGTAACGCTCAGTTTCTCCGTCAGCGAGTAATGGAGCATGGAGAAAAGGCTGTGTTTCGGTTAAAAGGCTGGTATCACCAGTAGCTTCAAGATATAGTGCAGTGACATAAGGCAGCCACAAGAGATCATCTGAAAAACGTGTGCGCACTCCACGGCCGGAAGGTGGATGCCACCAATGCAATACATCGCCTTCCTCAAATTGGCGTTTAGCAGCGTTAAGTAGCTGGTTTCGAGCGATAGTCGGATCCACTGACAATAAGGCTAAAACGTCTTGAAGCTGATCACGGAAACCAAACGCACCGCTGGATTGGTAGAATCCCATGCGTCCCCAAATGCGGCAGGAGAGTGTTTGATAGAGCATCCATCGGTTGAGAATCAAGTCGGTTGCAGGTTCAGGGGTATGTACTTGCACAGTATCAAGTAATCTGTCCCAAAACACACGCGTCCTCTTGAAAGCTGCACCAACATAAGCTGAATCATGATATTTCTTGGCCAGAGCAAGAGAGTGTTTTTTATCCTCTCCCTGCCCAAGCACAAAATAAATTTCTTCGCTCGCGCCAGGACGCAGGTCCAGGTGAACTTGCATCACCGCACAAGGATCCTCACCAGGAGTGATACGGGTTTCCAAGCCCAGTCGGTGCAAAGCAACGGGAGATGAAGGGTGTCCACCGCGACCGAGGAATTCTGTGCGGTCAGCGGTCAACCCATGGAGTGTTTTACTGGCGATCAGGAACGCAGTTCGGGTACCAAATTCAGCACTATAAGGGTTGGTAGCTAAAAGACACTGTTGGGCAGCGTCGTATTCCGGGATGATGTAGGACATGCTGGCAGCATGGGTGGTACCCAACACCCACTCAACATATTGCGTGGCAGTGATACGGCGCGTGTGGTTCAGTGTATTCTCCACTTTAAGATGGATGATTTTGACTGGGTCTTCTGGACTGGCAAAAAGTGTCAGGATCTGTCGCAGCCCATGGGAGTTGTGCTCAAAAATCGTATATCCGGCTCCGTGAGTAACGCGGTAAGGCAGGTCTGTTCCTGAAGGAAGTGGTGTGGGAGTCCATACTTCGCCGGTTTCTTCGTCTCGTAGGTAAAGTGCTTCTCCGGTTGGATCAATAACCGGGTCGTTAGACCAGGGCGTTAACCTATTCTCACCACTGTTCAACGCCCAGGTACACTGGCTCCCAGATTCGCTGACCATAAACCCAAATCCCGGGTAACCGATTACGTTCACCCAAGGGGCAGGGGTTGTTTTTTTATCACCAATTCCTTCACCAACACCGACCGGCACCTCTGGTGTACGCTTTTGATAGTTCCAGTCAATCACGTATTCGTGGCCGTCAGCACTAAAACCTCCATATCCGTTGTAGTATTTCAGATTCGGTATTTCTTTCAAAGGAAAAGTTTGAGGGGGTTTTGCAGCTCTAAGTGGTTTTGCAACAACCCGGGTTGGCGTAAAATCAGGAAGGTGATGAACCGGGACCGAATAATCAGGTAGTTGATCCCCTAGCGATCCTTTTGCTCCGGTGAGCAAAACACCCGCGGCTGTATGCAGCAGGTTAAGCTCATCTTTTCTCATCTGGTCAGCATAAAGGAAGAAAACCCCACCGCGCTGGTGCAGCCATTCTTCACCTTGCATTTTATTGACCAGGCGATAGAGCATTCCATTTAACTCCGCACCATAATCTGTCGGTTGACGGTTGAGAATAATCACATCAACCTTAGTACGGCGGCTGCGCAGGAATTTATACACCTGCAAAGCTTCGTAAGCCATGTCGACTTGCGTGGAATCGTCCAACTCTACCAACATAATGGGATAGTCACCGGAGATCCCAAACCGCCACAAGCCGGATTGGTTAAGATCATTGGCTGCAATAATATCTGGAGAGGTTCGGACCATTTTATATGAAAAGGTCAATGCCGATAGGATTTTCAGGGCATTCCTTAATTCCTGCGAGGAGATGTCTTGCTTAGCCAGCCAGGATTGAGAAGCTATGTTTGCCTGGTTAAAGGTGTTATCGATTAGAGTCCAATTACGGTATCGTTTCGCCAGCGCGAGAATTGCTTCACGGCTGTCACCGGCAAATGTCAAGTAGGCTAAATTGGTGGTCGAGTGATTGTCCAACTTGATCACCTGCCCAAGGGAAAATACCGGGTCAATAGTCGCACCAGTTGTTCCGCTAAGGTATTTGGACGAAGTCAGGGCAACAGGATTGCGAAGAGACCGACCGCGGCCTATAAACTGGTAACGATCGGCTTCATGACGGACTACTGCCTGGTTTCCTTTAACCACCAGCATATGACCCATGAAAATCGGTGCATCCTGCCTGGAGCGCGGACGGCGTTTGAAGATCTGAAGATTTAACGTCGGTACGAATTCGGATTCAATAAACAGTTTATTGAAAGCCGGATGACGCGCATCCGTGGCTTGAGGCGCAAGAGTTACTTCTCCATAGGAGGTCAGCCGTAGATTGTGTGGTACATCGTCATCATTATTCAAGTGAATACGCCGGATCTCCACCGGATCATCAGGAGCT
Source organism: uncultured Anaerolinea sp. (assembly GCA_964606265.1). GTDB lineage: Bacteria > Chloroflexota > Anaerolineae > Anaerolineales > Anaerolineaceae > UBA6107. Next base: position 4,729 of record CAZSGL010000055.1, read on the forward strand.
ACCGTAACCTCTATGGTTGACGTGAAACCTTTTTCAGTTCGACGAATGACAGCCATATGGGCAAAATAAGTCACCTGTATATTAGCCGGGTCACCAGGAACTGGTTGATGGGCGGCAGACCAAAATCCACCTAGTTTTTGAGGATCTACTCCCATTTCCTGGATGTATATCCAGGTTCCCCATGGGTCTAAAACACCATCAGGCTGCCAGCGCGTTAGATCAATATCACGCCAGGAACTGTATCCACCGCCCATGTTGGTAATGAGTACCTTATAGTTGCCATTTGACAAAAGATTTACCTGAGGAATGGGAGTCTGTACAGGTACCCTCCAGGGATTGATTTCATTTGTAACAACTGTTAACCGCTGCACTCCTTTTGCATCGTCTGAATGGGGGTCTTGAGGGGCAACAGCATGGGGAACCTGTTCCTGTAGCAGTAATTCAATGCTCTGAATGCGAGGGTCGTTGTGCATTCGTTGAACCATAATATCCTTATGGAGGAAATTCGCCATCGCCATTAAGATCATGCCCTGATGGTGTGCCATGTATTCACTCACCACCGCGGAAGTTTCGCCCAAATATAAACGGTCAGTTGTAAAATCAACCGACTCATAAACGCCATATAACCCGATCATATTAAGCCCAGCCAGGCAAACAAGGTTACGTACTACGGCTTGGGGCTCATAATCTATGGCGATGAGCGAGGCATAAGGGGCAATTACCTGGTCATCACCCAGTCCGCGTTTAAAACCCAATCCAGGTACACCAAAGGCGCGATATTGGTAATTTTGATTGGCGTCAAAGCGGTAAAAACCGGATTCGGAAATACCCCAGGGAATCCCTTTCTTTTTCCCATAGGCTATCTGGTGAAGGACTGCCCCCCTGGTACTATCTGCCAGAAGCGTTCCAGGATAGGAACGTAGAAACAGGGGCGGCATCAGGTATTCGAACATTGTTCCGCTCCAGGAAAGCAAAATATACGAACTCTTGGAGCGCATCACCGGCCTTCCAAGGTACATCCAGTGAGATTGAGGTACATCACCTTTAGCAATGGCAATGATCGAGGTGATGCGGGCTTCAGAGGCTAAAAGATCATAATAATTCTGGTCGAGCTGACCTGTATTGAGGTTTAGTCCTATATGGAAAACACGGCGCAACTTGTGGTACAGAAAACCAAAATCCATCTCGTTGACAAATTGTCCAGTTTGTGTACTGATTTGGGCATACTTCGTTACTAACAATTCCGCATTTGAATCCGCATGGGCCAGTGCCTGCTCCAGTTTCTCAAGCCATTCTTCCTCATGACCGGTTAGATTTTCGTGATTTTCAATTGCATCTTCGGTGAGGATTGCTTCATTTAATAAATCTCGCAATATTTTGATGTTAGCGATTGCCCCCTCTGTGAGACTATGCACTTTACCAAAAGCAATATTGCTGGGTAAGCATTTCCTTATTGCAGCCATCGCTGCAAGAAATCGAGGCTTTTGAAAGCGTTCTGGAGGATTTGCAAGCAAAGGAATCCAGGGAACCAACTCTGTTATTGTGCGCTGCACAGCCAGGTGATGGCGTTCAATTTGAGCAGAAACTTCCTGAAGTTTCCCGAGGGTTGCAAGATCAAAAGCAGAACGCCCCACAATTACTAGCTCCATTAATCGGCTCGAAAGGTCCTTCCAGAACGGTCCGCTTACTCGTAGAAACTGAATGTACCAACGCTCTGGTTGAGAGCGGACAGCCAGAATTTCAGCATGAGTGGACATAATTCGGTGGTTGATTTCTTTAACCTGTTTGTCGAATTCGGATTTACGCATCCCGGTCAATGTTTCGGTCAGATTCGAGAGTGTGTCCAGGTACCCCTGCCACAAATCCCAACGGAAAATTGGTTCGCCGGGCATAGATTTGCAAGCCTGGGTGGTGACAATTAGGCTGGCAGCCAGGTTGCCGCTATCCACTGTGGAGATATACCGCGGTTGGAGTGGTTGAAGAGTCAGGGTGTCATACCAGTTCAAAAAATGTCCGCGGAAGCGCTCTAGTTGTCCGAGCGTTTCAATGGTTGTAGACAGACGCGTTGCCAGCCCGAGTTGGTCCAAATAACCAAGGTCATAGGCTGCAAGGGTTGATGTAAGCAGTAAGCCGATATTGGTCGGTGAAGTTCGATGAGCAATAGTCCCTATAGGAGATTCCTGGTAGTGGTCAGGCGGCAGCCAGTGATCCTCTGGTCCTACAAATCGTTCAAAGAAACCCCAGGTCCGCCGTGTAATCTGGCGTAAAAGGCTAATTTGATCTTCGTTAAGTGGATTCGCATGTTCGATGATTGGTTGGCTAATCCACCAGGCAACAAGTGGGGAGAGCAACCACAGCACCAGTATTGGTGAAGCATAGATCACAACTGGAACCAAGCGGCTTCCGGTAGATCCCGTAAAAAACTGTAGCCCTGTAAGAAGGATCAATCCCAGGACTGCAACAGCACTCATCTTCTGCCAGGAAATGTTTCGGCGGGATTGCAGACCGAATACCTTGGCGGTTTGGGCAGCCGTGGTCCATTGCAACAGGTTTCGATGACTGATGAGCACCCGGTAGAGGGTTGTAAAAACAGCATCAATGGAGAAGTAAGCCTCATAGGGCAGGAATGCTACTGCTAAAAGCCAGCGCACGATATTCCACGCCAGGGGGCGAAAGGCAATCCTCAAATCTTCGCCACTTACGATTTGCATTCCACTACGAGCGATACCTGTTAACAGGGGGATACCCAGCGTGATTAAAACAACCCCTGTCCAAAGCCTGGTGAGACCAGGTAGAAAAACAATACCCAGGATAAATATCAAAACAAGTGCTGGGGCAAGCAACGCGCGGCGAAGATTATCGAACATTTTCCAGCGGTCAATCATTGAAAGATTCAATCCAGGTTTTCTGCTGGAGAATAACCAGGGCAGGAGCTGCCAATCTCCGCGGATCCACCGCCTTTGCCGTAAAGCCTGTATGATGTAATTTTGCGGATATTCCTCAATCATGGTGATATCCGTGACCAAACCGGCACGACCCATCAACCCTTCCAACAGGTCGTGGCTTAGCACTGTGTTTTCAGGGATATTTTCGTCCACACTACGCATGAAGGCATCTACGTCGTAAATTCCTTTGCCAACGTAGCTCCCCTCACCGAATAAGTCCTGGTAGGCATCTGAGACTGCCAGGGTGTAAAGATCCAACCCGGCATCGCCCGCGAAAAAGCGTGTGAACCAGGAGTGATTCACGCTTTTTGGATGAATCTCCATTCGCGGTTGTAGAATTGTGTATCCGGAAACCACATTTCCAGTTTCCTCAGTAAATACTGCCCGATTGAGCGGGTGAGCCAGGGTTCCAACCAGTCGATGCGCTGCTCCTCTAGGCAAGATCGTATCAGTGTCAAGGGTGATGACAAAGCAAATGTGCTGCAAAGCATTGCAGCTTATACCCGAAGAATTTATCCCGTCTGTCAGGGTTGTAAACGATAGGTCTGTGCCGCAGCGTACAAGTTGATTTAGCTCATGCAGTTTTCCCCTTTTACGCTCCCAACCGATCCACTTCCCTTCAGAAGGGTTCCATAATCGCTTCCTGTGTAAAAAGTAAAAGAGACTAGTACCACGAATTTCATCATCATTGTCGGTGAGAGAAATGGGACCATATTTTCGGTTTAGAGCAGCGATTGCATTAATGGCATGATCGACCAGGTCTTCGTCCTCAGGTAAGGATTCGGTGTCTGCGTCTTTGAAGTCGGTCAGGAGAGCAAAAATCAGCCCGGGATCCGGGTTGCGCAAATAATGCAATTCGAGTTGGTGAATAAGAGAGTCTATCTCCCTGCGGCTTGTGATCATGGCAGGGATTACCACCAATGTTTGGAATGGGTCTGGAATTCCAGCCTTAAAGTCCAGCTTGGGTAATATACGCGGTTGGACTACAAGAGTAATGAGCCAATTAACCAGGCTGGTTGTTATCGTAAGTACCGGGATCAACAACGTGAGCGCCAGTAGTATAACGATGATCCAGTGCAGTGTATTGTTTCCCGGGGACCAAATAAAACTCCAGGGAAAACTACCGGGGGAGCTGGAATCAGCAGTAATCGATTTCGGCAATTGGGCTGCAAACCATAGGGTTGTAAGCAATAGAATGGACAATATCAGGATGCAAGAAAGGTAGAAGACGCTGGCATGTTCCAACACCAAACGCTTGAACCTTGTTAACACACCCGGTTTAAAGCCTATCAACTGTTCCA
>CAZSGL010000055.1:9074-13402 GCA_964606265.1 uncultured Anaerolinea sp.
ACCTGCAGGGTCATTACGAAGTGCTCGTTCTGTACAGCTGACGGATTCAAAAAATTGGCTCCAGTCCTGTTCTGTAATTATTCGCAGGCTGAGGATGATATTCGATATGCCTTCGTTGTGATCTGAGCCTGGTTCTGAGGAGTCACCGGACTGTGGAAGGTGCCCAAGCTCATGAGGTAGTGAAAATAATTTAGGCAGTTCTGGCGGTTTATTTGGGCGAATCGTTGAAACAAGTAAATGTGCCAGAGCCTCGATCAGACTGTAACGAAGAAATATGGGAAGAGCCCACAATTCTCCCATTGTCAGTGACACATGTTCCTGGAACTTGATAAGAATAGTCTGTAAGTCGACTGGTTCTAGAAGAAGATTCTGGTAAGCGAGGATAGCCCTGGCCAGTGCATAAATGCGTGTATAACCAGTTACCCCATCACCAGTCAATTTGGGTAGTTGCCTGTAAAACGAAACTGGCAAATCCTCTTTGATTTGCTGAAGTGACTGTCGAATGATGTAGTAGTTGTCTAACACCCACTCAGAGGTATAAGTAAGGGGCAGCCTTAGTTGTGAAGACTTCCTGAAAATGGTATGAGCTTCAGCTAACCAGGATTTGTAAAGTGACAAATCGTAGCCCATCAAATCCCGATTCGCGAGATTCAGCCTTAACCAACTCTTAGGTTTCTCCCGGTTAAGATGCTGATAATTATTTACCAGGGAATTCACTAAATCCTGAAGTTTTTCAGCTTTAGCAGTAGGGGAATTCCCAGAGGTATTTAATCCATCTTCACGTGCCTGGTTTGAGCCGTACTCAAGCATGCTTAGCGTCTCCCGGTTTTATTGGCTGCAATCTCCGCTGCGGTAGGCTGCACCCGGGAACGAGGTACATCCTGTATGATCAGAACCGGTTTAGTACCATGTTCCATGTAATTTCGGGCAATACTTCCATATGGCCAGGAGGATTCTCCAGTATACCCATGTGCACATAATACAATCAAATCGATGTCCTCCTGGGTTGCCAATTCCTGAATGGCAGAAGAAACGCTTTTGTTTTCGAGCACACAAATATCGCTTTCCACTGGTAAGCGCGCCTTCATTTCGTTAAGATAAATGTTGACTGCCTGTCGGCTGATATTCATCAGTTCCCCGGATAGTTGTTCGATTTCAACAGGGTAAGGTTCAGGAATGGGAATTTCCGGTGGCTTTATCACGGCAGCCAGGATAAGCTTTGTAAGGCTTGATTCAGCAGCCGGGGCGGCAGTTGTAGAAAACAATTCATCAACCTTTGAAACCGATTCAGCTGGCCTTACTCCACGTGCAAGTTCGATCCCTGCGGAAAGTGAACACTCAGCACGCCGTGAACTATCGATTGGAAGAAGAATTTTTCGGTAATGAACTTTGGTAACCTCAGCGTCAGTTTGGTTATAAGCGCGGACTATAAGAACAGGTAAATAGACCAGGTTGATCACCTTTTGGGTTACACTGCTAATATTCCACCGGCTTAATCCACCCGAACCGTGAGTACTGATCACAAGCAGATCAATATTTTCATTGTGGGCAAAATTTACAATATTTTCCGGAGTTTTACCTTCCAGAATTGTATATTCGACCCGCGCTTTCTTTACATCTCCGCCGATGTTTTGTGATCCCTTAGCGTCAATGGAAGGCCCCTTTAAATTTTCACTAATCCTGGCAGCAATTCCCTGCATGTACATATCTGCTTCGGTTTTTCGGATCTGCCAACTCAATGGGTCTACGGGATTAGGGTTTTCGTGATAGGAGGTAGGATCGAGGACCTGTAAAAGAACAATGGTAGATTGACAGATGCGTGCAAATTCCTCAGCATGTGGTATCGCCCGCTCTGCGAGGGTTGATCCATCCAATGGGACAAGTATGCGGTTAAACATAGGGTTACTCCATTCCAGATGAGCAGGGTGTTAATATGGACACATGCCGTTCTTAGTCTCATGGTGCAATTTTGAGACTTATGAATGACAAGGAAACAGTAAATATTAAGCTGACTTACTTTACACAAGTCTTACTATAAATGTCCCTACTACACCCTAAAAAAAAACTAACAAAAATTCGCGACCTTTGGTTGAGTCGGAGATGCAGGTTGGATTCTGGATTATATTTCCCGGGCACAAGATGATTAATGGGTAAACTTGCAGTAAGTAGACCCCAAGGCAGAATTGAACATTCTCCTTATAATACTTAAGTCTGAACATTATTTCAGTGTTTATTAGTCATCACAGGTTGTAAGTTGTCTGATAATATTGTATAACTTATAACATCATCGAAGTTCTGTTCGTCGACTGGAGTTTTAGCTTATGCCGCCTGAGAAAGACGAAAAAGCTGTTCGCACCCGACGATTAGATTTTACTGGTATTTTTTTTAACGCACTTTTACCTTTTGCTGGTATGTTAGTGGCGCTGCTTATTGGCGCCATCATGCTCCTCATACTCAAAGTAAATCCATTGACAGCATACGCCCAGATGGTTAATGGGGCATTCGGAAGCGTAACCGGGATCACCCAGACGCTTGTTAAGGCTACCCCTTTGCTGCTTGTGGGACTCGGCATCTGTATTGCGTTTCGTGCCAGTGTGATCAATATTGGTGGTGAAGGTCAGATCATCGCTGGTGCACTGGCTGCAACCTGGTTTCCGCTTGTTTTCCGTACCTGGCCTGGCTGGTTGCTCATCCCCGCTTCGCTGTTCGTAGGTTTTTCGGCTGGCGCTTTTTGGGGTTTCATTCCCGGCATCCTCAAAGCGCGGTTGAAAGTAAATGAAATCCTAACAACCGTGATGATGAATGCCATCGCCCTGCAATTAATGAACCTGTTGATCCGCTCGGTATTAATGGACCCCGCGGGAATCACAGCAGGAACTTACCTGGCTCAGTCTGAACGATTGCCTGAGCAGGTTTGGCTGACTCGCCTTGTGCCGCAAACACTGCTCAACACCGGTTCCATCATCGCTGTTGCGTTGGCAGTACTCGTCTATATTTTCCTGTGGCGCACCACAATCGGTTACCGTATCCGCGCAGTCGGGTTTAACCCGGAAGCAGCCCGGTTTGCCGGCATTAATGTGCCCTTCAACCAGGCTCTTTCACTGACTCTTGCAGGCGGCTTTGCCGGGATTGCTGGAGCGATTGAAGTAATGGGGGTACAGCACCGTTTGCTCGAAGGCATCACCAGCGGTTATGGTTTTTCAGGTATTGTGGCAGCACTGTTTGGCGGTCTTCATCCCCTTGGTACCATCCCCGCGTCCATCCTGTTCGGCGGTCTGTTGGTGGGTGGTGACAAGATGCAGCGTGCTGTTCAGGTACCCAATTCGCTGATTGATGCCATTTTGGGGCTGGTGGTTTTGTTTGTGGTCGGCTCCGCTCTATGGTCCCGCCGCTGGGCAGTTCGCCGGCAAATGGCAGCGGCAAGAAACCAGGAGGAGCAGGCATGAACGACGTATTTCAACTCAGCGTTATCGCCGGCATCCTCACTTCAGCCATTCGCCTGGCAACCCCGTACCTCTACGCGGCTATTGGTGAGGCTTTCTCACAGCGTTCTGGTGTGGTAAACCTGGGCGTGGATGGCATCATGCTGGTAAGCGCTTACGCTTCCTTTTTTATCGTACTCACTACGGGCAGCATCTGGCTGGGATTGTTGGCTGCTATTGTAGTCGGGTTGTTGATGGGTTTGTTGATGGCATTTGTCAGCGTTACCCTCAAAGCTGAGCAGGGCATCAGCGGGATCGGACTCTACATGTTCGGCTTGGGTCTTTCGAGCCTGTTGTTTAAAACCACTATCGGCACCGTGAAAACTGTTACTGGATTCCAACCCGTCAAAATCCCGTTACTGGGAGATATCCCGGTTGTTGGTGAGATCTTCTTCCATCACAGCCTATTGGTTTATGGCGCATTTTTGCTTGTGCCTATTGCCTGGTGGGTGATGGAAAAAACCACATTGGGTTTACGTATCAAGTCCGTGGGACAAAATCCAGCGGCTGCTGATTCGCTTGGCATCAATGTTGACCGAGTACGTTACCTCAGTGTCTGCACTGGAGCGGTTCTTGCCGGAATTGCCGGTGCATCACTTTCCATCTCATTGTTGAATTTATTCCAGGATAACCTGACCGCCGGCCAAGGCTTTATTGCTGTTGCCCTGGTGTATTTCGGCGGTTGGAGACCAGTGGGCATTTTATGGGGCGCTCTGCTTTTCAGCACCGTAAACGCATTTCAACTATGGATGCAGGTGCTGGGGGTGAAAATCCCCTCAGACGTCGCCATCATGCTCCCTTACATATTGACAATTGCTGCCCTGGCAATCGCCATCAACCGGGTAC
>CAZSGL010000056.1:0-12395 GCA_964606265.1 uncultured Anaerolinea sp.
TTTTCCTGCTTTTCCTTGGGTTTATCGGCGGCATACCCGCTCTCTTTGTGGGTTACATAGGTTTGCAGATTTCATCCAATATCGCTCACGGACCCATGCAGGGTTGGCTGCCTGATGAAGTGCCGGCGGAACAGCTGGGGAGCGCCAGCGGAATCAAGATCAGTCTCGATATGGCGGGGATCATCCTTTCTTCTCTCCTGATGGGATTCCTCATTACGGCCGAAAATGCCGACCCCACCCTTTCCATATTAGTTACCATCGCTTTCCTGGTCATTTTTGCTTCCATCACCCTGATCTTTGGACGCGAGCATATTGGTCCGGTAACCCGGCAGCCCAAAACAGATTGGGGGGGATTGTGGAAGCAGGTTTTCAATTTCCGCATCGGTGGAGATAAACAATACTGGCAGTTGATTTTCAGCCGTTTCCTTTACCTGGTTGGCATTTACGGATTCCAATCTTTTGCCCAGTATTTCATTCGTGACAAGTTCAGCGACCAGGATCCAATTATGTTCACCCAATTCGTGATGGGGGCTTTCGTTATTGTATTGATCATCTTTTCCCTCATCTCCGGGTTCAAGAGTGACAAAGGCGGACGTAAGCGCTGGCAGATCTATTCGTCCTTTATCGGCGCTTTTGGTGCCATACTGCTCATTTTTGCCAAAACCCCGGTTCAATTGATCCTTTTTGGCAGCATAATGGGCGTTGGTCTCGGTATCTTCCTGAGTGTTAACTGGGCACTTGCAAACCAAATGGCTCCCAAGGGTGATTTCGGAAAATACGTTGGGCTCACTAACCTGGCCACCGCTGGCTCAGCTGCAGTTGCCCGCCTGGAAGGCCCGATGATCGATTTCTTCAACAACCTTGCTCCTGGTGAGTGGTGGGGGTGGACGGTATTATTTGCAGTATCCGCCCTGCTGATGCTGGCTTCCGCTGCGGCGATCTACAAACTGCGGGAACCCACAAAAGAACATCCTGTTACCGCAGGCTAACCATCGCTCCTCACGGCGGATGCGCTTATAATCAATTCATGGGATTAGATGACCTGCTGACCGGGGTATCTCATGAAGTGCACGACATTTTCCATCCGTTGAGGGATCAAATATGTAAGAATATCCCTGCAGTATCAGAAAAGATAGATATCAACGCCAGGATGACTGCCTATTCACTGGCTCCTGGATATTCCGGGACTGTGTTCTCCTTAATAGTCGCTCAGAAGTGGATCACCCTGGGGATCTATCAGGGAGCAAACCTTCACGATCCTGATCACCTACTTTCAGGCAGCGGCAAAGTCCACGGTTCTATACGGTTCACAGATTTGTCCCAAGTAAATACTACATCAGTGGCTGCACTCCTAGAACAGGCAGTCAAAGTTGCCAATACCCGATTAACAGGAAAAGTGAAATCAATTGTCTAAAAAAACCATACCCGAAAAATTGCAGGTAAAACCTGGTCGCGTTTTCAAAGTGATCGGTCAACCGCCTCAGGTTGTTGAGGTTTTGTCTGACCTGCCTCCCTATGCAAAATTTGCCGGTGAGAATGAACCTGCGGATGTGCTGTTGGTTTTCATTAAAACCCTGGCAGAACTCGCAGGGTTAATTCCATTTGGCGCTGAGCTTTTGAAACCTGGCGGAATTGCCTGGCTGGCTTATCCAAAGAAAACTTCTCGTATGAAGACAGACCTGAACCGCGATATCATCTGGGCATACCTGATCACAGTCGGCTGGACAGGCGTCTCGATGATCTCCATTGACGATACATGGTCGGGATTCAGGTTAAAGGAAAAATGAGAGACCGTTTCATCTCCTCTCCGCGAGGAAATATTGCCACTCCCGTATTCCTCCCGGACGCTACCTTTGGCGTGGTGCGGTCAGTGGATTCTGCTGATCTGCGCGGGGTGGGCATTGATGCTGTGGTTATGAATACATTCCACCTGATGCAGCGCCCGGGTTCTGCAATCATCCAATCCCTGGGAGGTCTGCACCACATGACCGCCTGGGATGGTCTGATCGTCACTGATTCAGGCGGATTCCAGGCATACTCCCTCATCAGGCAAAACGCCAAATTTGGAACGATCACAGATAAAGGCATCCAGTTCCTGCCCGAGAGCGGTACGCGTAAATATCAACTCACACCGCAAAAAACGATTCAACTGCAAATGGGCTATGGTTCAGATGTGGTCATTTGCCTGGATGACTGTACCCACGTGGATGAAGATTATGATGAACAAAGTGCATCGGTCGAGCGTACAATTCGCTGGGCAAAATTATGCAAACAGGAATACACCCGCCAGGTGGACCAAAAAAAATGGGCGGACTCCATCCCCCCGCGGATTTTTGCAGTTGTGCAAGGCGGCGGTTATAAAGACTTACGGAAAAAATGCGCCGATGCTTTGTTGGAAATCGGATTCGACGGCTACGGTTTTGGCGGATGGCCATTGGATAAGGAGAATCATCTCCTCGAGGAGATCATAGGTTATACGCGAGAGGTGATTCCAGAGGAGTTCCCGATGCACGCACTCGGCGTAGGTCACCCGGAGAATGTGCTCGCCTGCCACAAACTTGGTTATGACATATTCGACAGCGCCATGCCCACCCGGGATGCTCGCCACGGACGCTTGTTCATCTTCAAGAAATCACTAGAGAGCGCAGATTTCGGCCTCACGGGTGACTGGTTTGGATATAAGTACATCAACGATGAGGTGCACATTAGGGCTGACCTTCCAATCAGTGAATACTGTGATTGTCCCTGCTGCAAGCATTACCCGATCGGGTATCTTCATCACCTCTTCAAGCAGGGAGATACACTTTTCATGCGCCTGGCAACACTGCATAACCTGCGTTTCATGGCTTTATTGTGCGAGCGCATCCAGAAAATGGTCGGTTGATGCAATTCACAGATGAGTTACTCAACACATTGGTGGCAGAAGTAACCAGGTCATCAAAGTATGCCTCGGTGTCCCCTGACCTGGTGAGGGAAATCGGGTTAAAAGAACTGGCGAAAACAAAAAATATCAAGGATGCAATTAAATCTACACGCAATAAGATTCACCAGGTTGGTTCTGCATTCCAGGAAACTCCCATCCCATACACCAGTTGGCTCAAAGAGTTATCGAATCTTCCACAAAATATTCATGCTCCTGAGACAATCAACTTCATTCGTGCCTGCCTGCTATTGCATGCATCCACCAAAGAACGGCTGGCGTTTATCGAGACCTTCTTTCAGCAAACCCTTGCCCCCATCCAGCCGGTGGAATCGATCCTTGACGTGGCGTGCGGGCTGACGCCCCTGTGCCTGCCATGGATACCTGCCGCTGCAAATGTCCGTTACACCGGTGTGGATATCTACAAGAACCTGATCCAATTCCTCGATCAGTTTTACAACCATTTCAACTTAAATCATTCCTTTTCCGTGAAGAGCATTAGTCAGGAAATTCCTAAAGAGAAGGTTCACCTGGCGCTCGTCCTTAAAACCATACCCTGCGTGGAACAGGTGGATAAAACCATTGGAACCCGGTTATTGGATGATCTTAATGCCGAAAATATCCTGGTTTCCTTCCCGACTCGCGGACTGGCTGGTAGATCAAAAGGAATGGCTGAAAATTATGAGACTCATTTTTACCAGTTAATTGAAGGGAAAAACTGGCGTGTGACAAAGACTGAATTTGTAAATGAGATCGCGTTCTTAATCCGGAAGTAACCTTATGACACCTGATAAAAAGTCTTCTCCAGGAACACCAAATACAAAGCAGAAGGGTACTGATGGACTCGTGCGGAAAATATTGGCATCGCATAAATACCAGTCACTCGCCATCCCCGAAGATACTGTCCTGGATCTAATCAACAGAAATACAATCTCCGCCATCAAGGAGCGTGAACTGGAGAAAATTGTGCGCCAGAAACTGCACAACATCGTCGCGCCTTACCTGGAGAAACTCGATTATCACTCCGCTATGACCGAACTCACTGCACTCCGAAAGGGAGGAGATCAATCCCTCCAGGAGTATTGTTTACGAATTCTCTCTGCACATGCCTCAACAATGGAACGAATTCCGATCATGAGTGAGTTCTACACGAAGATCTTTGAGCATACTGGTGTCCCTGGTAGAATCCTGGACCTAGCTTGCGGGCTGAATCCATTCGCCCTTCACTGGATGGCTCTACCGATAGAGACGACTTACCACACCTACGACCTACACAAACCGCGCATTGATCTAATCAACGCTTTCTTCCAGTTCGTGGGTCGACCCCCGCTTGCTGAGAAACGGGACATCCTGGTAAAACCGCCTGAATTAAGGGCAGATGTGGCATTCTTCTTCAAAGAGGCTCATCGCTTTGAACAGCGCCAACACGGGTGTAATCGCGCCTTCTGGCAGGCATTGAAAGTGAAAACAATCGTGGTTTCATTGCCTTCCAGCAATCTCACAGGTTCTCATTCCATGTTGGAGGGGCAGCGCATTCTTGTCGAGCGGGCAGTGAGTGGGTTGGATTGGAAAGTGACCGAGATTTTAGTGGGGAACGAAATTATTTTCTGCATCGACAAATGACATGAAACGAAAAACGAAAGCAGTATCACAACCGATTGACAAGACAACACTGGTAAGCGACCAACTGGCGCGCTTCCGACCTCTCATTTCCCCTGATGAATTTGAGCGGCTGAAAATCACACTAGACCAACCCCTGTCCCCTGGTATACGAGTGAACCCTCTGAAGGCACCGGATGATCTGGCTGCCTCGTTACAGCACCGTTATGGCTGGCAGTGTATACCCATTGAATTCTGCAAGACAGGATACCGCGTGGACACGAATGAGGGTCCTGCACTCAGTAATACTCTCGAATACAAAAACGGTCTGTATTACATCCAGGAAGCCTCCTCCATGCTCCCGGTTGAATTGTTCAACCTGGCGGACCCTGAGGAAACCGTGACTCTGGACATGGCTGCGTCGCCGGGAGGCAAGACCATCCATCTGGTCAGCCGCATGCAGGACCAGGGATTGATCATCGCCAATGATTCCAGCCAGGGGCGCATCCAGGCATTACGAATTGTCCTGCAGCATTGGGGGGCAGAAAATAGCGCCATCACACGCTTTCCCGGTGAATCATTCGGCACCTGGTTCCCAGAAGTTTTTGACCGCGTCCTCATCGACGCTCCCTGCAGCATGCAAGGATTACGCACCACAGAGAGTCATCCTGCGCGTCCAATCACCTCCAAGGAAAGCCGCCAACTGGCAAAACGGCAGGTGGCAATGCTCACCAGTGCGCTGCAGGCAGTCAGGGTTGGCGGCGAGGTGGTTTACTCGACCTGTACACTGGCTCCCGAAGAGGATGAAGAAGTTGTTGAGACGATCCTTAAATCATTTGGGATTTCTGTCACCCTGCAAAACGCGCAGAAATTCCTGCCGGAACCTGCTCCGGGGATCAACACGGTTGGTGAAGACACTTTACCGACTGGTATGGAAAACACCATCCGTTTATGGCCGCACCGCTACAACACTGCGGGTTTTTTCACCTGCCTGTTTTCAAGGAATGACTCCTTTGAGACGAAAATGAGACCTGCACCAAGCCACTCCATGGAAAAGGCAGGTTTTGTGGAATTGACCACAAAAGATCAGAAATCCTTTGCCTACGAATTTGAAGAGAGCTTTGGTTTCAACTTATGGGAGCATCTCTCCAACCGCCGTCGCACGCTGATCCGCAGGGACGACAAGGTATTTGTCTTCCCGCGCATGCTGCTGGAGCGTTTTGCTGATCTGCCAGTTCAATCCGCCGGGCTGCACCTTTGCCTGGTAACCCCTGAAGGCATCATACCTACATTTGATTGGTCCACGCGTTTTGGTCTTGAGTGCAAATCCGTTGTAATTGTGCTTGAGGAACACCAGGCGTCCTCCTGGTTATTAGGAAATGACCTGGATGAGTTTACTGGAATAGTCAAACATCCCTCCTCTATCAGGATAGTGACCGATCAAAATGGTCAATTTATCGGGCGTGGAAAATTGGTCAGTGGTGTTCTTAAGAACCTGGATTACCAGCGTTACAGGTAAAGCTCACCCCAACTCGTATAAAACCAACCCGGCAGCGATCATGGCGGCGGTCTCGACGCGCAAAATGCGTTTTCCGAGACTGACGCTGATGTATCCAGCACCAGAAGCAGCAATGGCTTCCTCGTGAGTGAACCCCCCCTCCGGACCGATCACCAGGTTGATCTCATTATTCTTAACAGACTTAAGTACTGTTTTTAATTCGTTATTGCCTTCTTCTTCCCAAAAGAATAGCCCTGTTGTCGAACCCTCCAATGGTTGCTTTACAAATTCTGAGTACGTAAGGGTCTGGTTCAATTGTGGAAGCTTCCCCCGGTGGCTCTGCTCTGCGGCTTCCTGGATGATCTTCTGCCAGCGTATAAACTTCCCTTCCACTTCGGTGGTGCGCTGTACCAGACTGCGAGTGGTGAACAATGGCGTAAAACTCACCACACCAATCTCAGTACATTTTTGCAGCATCCACTCAAAGCGTTCACGTTGGGTCAGCGCCAGGAACATGTGAACATGCGTTCGCGGCTCACCCTGGGATACTTCCTTTTTGGTTATTTTCCCGACCACGGCATCCGGGATGACCTGCACGAGGTTCAATGTGTATTCATCTCCAGATCCATCCAATACTACAACCTGGCTGCCAACCTCCAGGCGCAGCACCCTGGCGATCTGGCGGGAAACCTCCTGCGGTAAAACGACTCCAGCCTGGTTTATGATTTGTGATGGAATGAAAAATCGATGCATGCCTGGTTCCTTTTTAAGGTAATTCGATTATACTAGGAACCATCTTAGAAAGGTTTGCTCGATTGGACATAACTACAAAACCCCGCATTTATCGTTATTTTGACCTGGTCATGGCAGCCTTTGTGACCATTTTGATCGTCAGTAATATCGCTTCCTCAGCCAAGATCGTTGATTGGGGAATATCGATTGCCGGGATTCCCCTCGCGTTCGATGCTGGCACCATCCTTTTCCCCATTAGTTACATTTTTGGAGACATCCTCACCGAAGTGTATGGTTTTCGCCGTTCCCGCCGCGTCATCTGGACGGGTTTTGCCTGCCTGGCGTTGACATCGCTGGTTCTCTGGCTCGTGCGCATCATGCCCGGTGAAGCCACCTGGGAAGCAATGACGGGTCAAACCGCCTACAATAATGTACTTGGCGGCATCAGCACCGGCGGCATCGTCCTGGCCAGCCTGGTAGCCTACCTGGTGGGTGAATTTGCCAACTCGGTTGTATTGGCAAAACTCAAAGTTGCCACGAAGGGGCGTTTCCTTTGGCTGCGCACCATCGGCAGTACGCTGATCGGTGAAGCCCTGGATTCGGTCATTTTTATCACTATTGCCACCATCGCCGGTGTCTTCCTCTGGGAGATTTACGTAACATTGGTATTAACCAATTACATCTTCAAAACATTCATTGAGATGGTCATGACTCCCCTAACCTACTGGGTTGTGGCAAAACTAAAACATGCTGAGAACGAGGATTTTTACGACCACGACACCCGGTTCAATATCATCTCCGGATAAGCTATTTTTCCTCAGGCCAGGCAACCCCCACGCCGCCAATCACCACAGAAAATTCCCCCTTCAGGCTCGCCTGCCTGGTTTGTTCAATTAATTCGCTCAAAGTGCCGCGCAAGATTGTCTCAAATTTCTTGGTGAGGTCATTGGCGATCACCGCTGGCCTCTCCCCGTAAGTTACAAGCGCATCTTCCAGGAAAGACACCAAACGGTGAGGGCTCTCATAAAAGATCAAAGTATGCGGGGAATCCTTGTCAATTTCCAACCATCTGCGGCGCGGCCCGCCCTTGCGGGGGGGAAAGCCGCGAAATGTAAAACTATGCACCGGCAGCCCGGAAAGAACCAGCGCCATGATGAGCGCGGTTGGTCCTGGGATGGCTGTGAGCTCAATCCCCCGTTGGATCACGCTGCGAACCAGGATAAACCCGGGATCGGATATGGAAGGTGTGCCGGCATCCGTTACCAGCGCAACGGTCTTGCCAAGTTCGAGGAATTCCAGCACCTTGGGTAGAACGCGATCCTCGTTATCTTCGCGGAAGGAGATTTGCGGCTTTTTTATGCCAAAATGGGTGAGCAGGAAACCGGTTTTTCGGGTATCCTCGCTGACCACCACATCGGCGCTTTCCAACGCTGCCAATGCGCGCTGCGAGATATCACCTAAATTCCCAATTGGAGTGGAGACAAGTATCAGCATATACTTTTCCTTATACAGGCAGTATATCATGGAGGGTAAGCAAGGTCTTTGAAAAAGAATCTAACAATTACAATTTCGACCTGCTATAATATGGGTTGACGTGCAACGTGTCTTTATTAAACGAGCCTGCGTTGGGCGGAATTAATTGGGGTGATATGTCTACGATTCCTGCAACTAAAACTGTTAAGAAGACCGCCATCCAAGGAGTTGATCTTGACCAGGTAGAGCAAAAAGAACGTCCCCGCATCCTGGTTGTGGATGATGAAGCGGACACTGTTGTATTGCTCAAGCATGTCCTCATGCGGGATGGATTTGATGTTTCCGGGGCTTTGAGCGGCAGGGAAGCTATTGCCAAAATTGCGGATGTAAAGCCATCGTTGGTCCTTCTTGACCTGATGATGCCCGAGATGGATGGTTGGGAGACCTTCAGGCAATTGCGCCAATTAGCTGATCTCCCTATTATCGTCATATCCGCCCTGTCTCAATCCGAAATAATTGTGAAAGCGTTGGAATTAGGTGCAGATGATTTCATCACCAAGCCCTTTGAACACGCTGAAGTGAAAGCCAGGATCAATACAGTCCTCAGGCGCGCAGGTCAACACAAGACCATCAACCGCATGGGTTTTTCTGATATTCAGCTTGTTATCGACCTGGACACCCAGGAAATCACCTTTAAAGGGAAACGCATTCAAATGACCGGTAAGATGTTTGAAGTACTGGCGCTGCTGGCAAAAAACGCCCCTCACGTTACCCCCTATGATGAACTTTTAATGGGAATATGGGGCGAGAACACAAACTCTGCCCGTAACCGCTTGAAATACCTGGTCTATCTGCTGCGCAAAGAGTTCAACCGGATCGACAAAATACAGGAAGTCATCGAAAATGTTGACCGGCTGGGTTACAAGTTGATCACAGAAAAGTAAACTGCCTCGATTCTAGAAACCGCAGATCAACTCTGCGGTTTTTTTATTCTCCAGTTATAATTCGCGCAGGAGTATTTATGCCAAAACCGCCAACCCGCGACCGTTTAGAACCCCTGGAGACTTCCCCACTTCCACTTCGCAGACCTGATTGGATTAAGGTGCGTGCGCCGGGTGGTGAAAGCTATGCTCAAATTCAATCGCTGATGCGCAAAAAAGTACTGCACACAGTTTGCGAAGAAGCAGGCTGCCCCAATATGGGCGAGTGCTGGGGCAGCGGGACTGCCACCTTTTTGATGCTTGGCTCAATCTGCACCCGCTCCTGCCGCTTCTGCGATGTGAAACACGGCATGCCGGAACCCCTGGATTGGGACGAGCCAGAACGCGTGGCTCAGGCGGTCAAAGCCATGGCGCTCAAACACGCGGTGATCACTTCGGTTAACCGCGATGAACGCGAGGACGGTGGTGCCCCGATATTCGCCGCTGTCATCAAGCGCATCCGCGAGCTTCAGCCCGGCTGCTCGATTGAGGTGTTGATCCCGGACTTCAAAGGCAGCATCAGCGCGCTCAAAATCGTCATGGATGCACGTCCGGACATTCTCAACCACAATGTGGAGACAGTACCCTCGTTGTTCAAGAAGGTTCAGCCGCAGGATCACTACGCGTGGTCTGAAGCGACATTACGCAACGCCAAAGTTCTCGCACCTGAAGTACTCACCAAATCCGGCGTTATGCTGGGGTTGGGTGAGACGATTGAGGAAGTGAAATCAGTGATGCAGGATCTCCGCAGTTGGGGAGTGGATATCCTCACTATCGGGCAATACCTGCAGCCAAGCCGCAAACACCTGCCGATAGAACGCTATTACACGCTGGAAGAGTTTGCCATGTTCAAAGAGTTTGGCTTGGAGATTGGCTTCCGCTGGGTGGAAAGCGCACCGTTGGTCAGGTCCTCATACCACGCTGCAGAACAGGTGCGCGCGCTCAGCACGAGTTTTAGCTCACCATCCACTAACTAATTTACCCGGCTTTACAACTGCAGAACGGCTTTCACCGCCAGGTCAAACATCAGGCGGCGGTCATCAGTGCGTTTATGCCATAAACGCCCGTCCCAGCCATCTGGGACAACCAGGTCTCCGCCATAAACCAACTGCCCGAGTACAACCTCGCGGAACTGCGCCACAGCAAAGAAGGCCGCCGCTTCCATTTCAACCACATCACAGCCTTCCTCAACCCGCAGCTTGCGCCGCCCGGGGGTCTCACGGTAGATGGCGTCCGTGGTCCAGCTCTTGCCGAAGCGGAAATCAACGCCTTCCTCAGCCAGGGTTTTCTCCAGCGCTGCCACCGCTTTCGGGTGTGGTTTCACCTCGCGGGCAGGAGGCAGGTAATGATAAGAGGTCCCCTCATCACGTACAGCCGAGGTGAGGATTACCGGATGCCCGGCAGCAATCTCCCGGTTGAGTACCCCGCAGCCACCACACACGATGTATTTGGTCACCCCGCAGGCGATCAACTCCTCAAGGAATGCAGCCGCCAAAGGTGCACCGACACAGGGATGGAACACAGTCACGCTTTTGCCTGCAAATTTGTAGGAGTAGACCGGGTGCTTTCCAATCTCGGATTTCAAGTCCCCGATGTGGGTTAGCTCACCTTTCTCAAGCAGGCTATTCAAAACATCCTGGAAGAAACATATCACACCTCTGGCGGGAACCAGAGTGCCCACGCCGATCCTGAACGGGTCCGGCATGAGGATGCTGGTGCGGTCAACATCAAATTCAAGAATTGGAGCTCTTTTCATCTGCGGCCTCTACTCATTCCCAAATTTCTTATTCAACTCGTTCAGCGTATCTCTTGCCACCCACCGGGAGCTCCTGGAATCGCTTTCCATTAGTGCTTCGGCGAGTTCTCTTACACTTTTGCGCAAACCCGGGCGGTTCTTGCCGATATTGCGTAACGCCCAACTGACCG
The DNA here is from genome assembly GCA_964606265.1 of uncultured Anaerolinea sp. Classification (GTDB taxonomy): domain Bacteria; phylum Chloroflexota; class Anaerolineae; order Anaerolineales; family Anaerolineaceae; genus UBA6107. The sequence continues at coordinate 11,129 of CAZSGL010000056.1, forward strand.
CTTTCTTCACAAAGTTGCGCCCATCCACGGATGCGCTCGTTATCAACGGATACAGATCCGCAATAATGTTGTCCGGAATATCCTTGCGGTGAATGGTAATCTCCGCAATCATGGCGAAAGCAGCTCGTTTGACAAATTCCTCATCCCTCGTTGCCCAGGTCGTGATCAATTCCATTGTGAAAGGGGTATAGATGAAGACATCGTCTGTGACATTGTCGCAAACGTCCCAACTGTTGAAATCGCGCACCCACTGCTCACATTGTTCACGGGTCACCTGGCTTACCTCTTCAACCATGGCAGCCAACAAGCGCGATTCATGGATGCCCGTCTCCCACAACCCTACAGCCAGGGCATGATCCTTGATGCCCTTCGCTATTTCCCTGAGTGTGTATAACGAAATCCCCAGGGATGTCTCCACCTGGATCCCAAATCTGCCCTGCGAAGCTTTGACGGCAGGATCTGCCAGCGAGTCCAGCCGGGCGAGTATCTCGTTAAGGCTTGGGGTTGTGCGCGTCATAATTGATCCATTCGATATCACTCACTGCGGCAAAACGCAGCGCCATGGTCTCCAGCGCCTGCGGATTGGAGTCGACGAGGATGAACTTGCGCCCCATCTCGAGGCAGGCTGCCCCGGTGGTGCCACTGCCGGCAAAGAAGTCCATCACAGTTTCCCCCGGATTGGAGGAAGCCGCCACAATTCGCCGTAGGATGCCCAGCGGCTTTTGTGTGGGGTATCCGGTCTTCTCTTTGCCATTGGTCGGCACAATGGTATGCCACCAGGTATCGGTGGGGAGTTTGCCGCGGGCTGCCTTTTCCGGTCCCACCAACCCGGGCGCCATGTAGGGGATGCGCTCGATTGCGTCTACGTTGTAGGTGTAGTTGTTCGGGTCCTTGGCGTACCACAGGATGTTATCGTGTTTGGCAGGCCACTTCCTGCGGGTGCGCGCGCCGTAGTCGTACGCCCAGATGATCTCGTTGAGGAAGCTCTCCCGCCCGAAAATCTGGTCGAGCAGGATCTTGCAGTAATGCACCTCGCGGTAATCGATGTGAAAGTACAGGCTGCCATTATCCGTGAGGATGCGCCTGGCTTCGATCAGTCGCGGCTCGAGGAAGAGCAGGAAGTCATCAAAGATGTCACCATACGCCTTGGAGCCGATCTTAACGGTGGCGTAGCGCTGACCCATGAATCCTGTGCGGTCGCCGCTGTCTGACTTCTCGGTCTTTAGCTGCGTACGCGCCTGCACCTTGCCGGTGTTGAACGGCGGGT